>UQCM01000130.1 GCA_900539525.1 uncultured Blautia sp. | reverse complement strand
ATCTGAGACATTTTCATATGTGGTATACTAGGACATTATCATAAATGGCTTATAACATGATGTGAATAAGGAATGTTTTTCTTGCAGGGATAGAAAGTTTGGTGTAAAATAAATACATTATCTGGTATCAAAGGCATAAGAGTGTACGGGTACCGGTACATAAGAGTAAACAGGGTAACTGTTCCGGGGTCAAGGGTGACAATGGAACAGTTACCCTGTTGCATAATAAAGAGGAGGTAAGACTATGACAGAAGAAAGGAAACAGAAAGCACAGGCAGAGCAGGATGTTCAGGAGAAAAAAACACTGAGCGAAACATGGGCACAGGATGCATTGGGAGATCTGGAGGACTGGATTGAAGAGCAGGGGATTTATATCCGGCAGTGATTTGGCTGGTGGCTTACATGTATCGTGAGGCGTGTTGCTGGTCACGGAGTGATCAGTAACGAATCTAATGAGAAGGAATGAATGTTAAAAAAATAGCACGAAACACTTGACGAATCAGCATCAGCGTAATAAAATTGCAAAAGGGAAAATACACCACAAGCGTACAGGTGTATTTGCAAGAAAGACATTTGATGAGGAGGACTATTATGACAGCATATAAGGACAGGAGCAGGGAAGAACTGCTTCGTGAGAAAGAGGTACTGGAGGCACAGTTCGCGGAAATCAAAGCGAAAGGGCTGAAGCTGGATATGTCAAGAGGAAAGCCGTCTGCCGCACAGCTTGATCTTGCTATGGGGATGATGGATGTATTAGACGGACAGTCAGACCTGAAGTGTACAGAAGGTGTGGACTGTAGAAATTATGGCGTTCTGGATGGTATCCGGGAAGCGAAAGAGCTCCTGGCGGATATGACAGAGGTATCTCCGGACAATATCATTATTTACGGAAATTCCAGTCTGAATGTCATGTATGATACCGTAGCCCGCTCTATGACCCATGGTGTCTGCGGAAGTACTCCGTGGTGTAAGCTGGACAAAGTGAAGTTTCTCTGTCCGGTTCCGGGATATGACAGACATTTTGCCATTACCGAGCATTTCGGAATCGAGATGATCAATATCCCCATGACTGAGAGCGGCCCGGATATGGATCTGGTAGAGAAGTATGTAAACAATGATCCGGCAGTGAAAGGAATCTGGTGTGTTCCAAAGTATTCCAATCCGCAGGGAATTACATATTCCGATGAAACCGTCCGCAGATTTGCAAGGCTTCAGCCGGCTGCGGAGGATTTCCGTATTTACTGGGATAACGCATATGGTATCCATCATCTGTATGATGACAAGCAGGATAATCTGGTAGAGATCCTGATGGAGTGTAAAAAGGAAGGAAATCCCGATATGGTATTCAAATTCTGCTCCACGTCCAAGGTAAGCTTTCCGGGATCAGGTGTGGCAGCAATCGGAACATCGAAGAAGAATCTGGAGTTTATTAAGAAGCAGATGGCCATTCAGACCATTGGACATGATAAACTGAATCAGCTCCGTCATGTGCGCTATTTCAAAGATATTCACGGAATGGTACAGCACATGAGAAAACATGCGGAAATCCTGCGTCCGAAGTTTGAGGCGGTACTGAACGGCCTGAAGAATGAGCTGGGCGGTCTGGAGATCGGCAGCTGGATCGAGCCGAGAGGCGGATACTTTATTTCCTTTGATTCGCTTCCCGGATGTGCGAAGGCAATCGTGGCAAAGGCAAAGGAGGCAGGTCTTGTTATGACAGGTGCAGGTGCCACCTTCCCGTACGGGAAAGATCCCCAGGACAGCAATATCCGTATCGCTCCCTCCTATCCGACACCTGAGGAGCTGGAGACTGCCACAAAGATTTTTGTGCTCAGCGTGAAGCTGGTAAGCATTGACAAAATACTGGAGAGTAAATAATCGATAAAGTTTTTCTCATATTTACCATCTGGAGACAGTTTTGCACCCATCATATCGCAGGCGGACAGGGAGATTTCCGTTGCCATGTGTTTGATGGGTGCAAAGCTGCACAGAGTCCATTCGCAAAATCGCCTCTGCGAGGCTTTCCTTTTGCTCATGTAGGGC
>UQCM01000129.1 GCA_900539525.1 uncultured Blautia sp. | reverse complement strand
CGAGCCCCGCTCGGGGAGCTGAAAGTCCGTAGGCAAATGCTTATGGACTTTTTTGCCGTGTTTTGCTATAATATTATTAATTGGTAATTGTTAAAGCCATGTATGAGTGTAAAGAGAGACAGGGAGTGATTATGTATGGGAGATTTACAGGAATATAAGTGTCCGTGCTGCGGCGGTGCTATTGCATTTGACAGCAGGCTGCAAAAGATGAAATGTCCGTACTGCGATACGGAATTTGAAATGGAAGCCTTGCAGGGCTATGATGATGCGCTCCAGAGCGAGCAGGCCGATGATATGAGCTGGGATACTGCCGCAGGCAGCGAATGGCAGGAAGAGGAGAGAGAAGGACTGCGTTCCTATGTCTGTAAATCCTGTGGTGGTGAGATTATGGGCGATGAGAATACAGCAGCTGCAACATGCCCCTTCTGTGGGAATCCTGTTGTGATGATGGATCAGTTTGCAGGGACTCTGCGACCGGATTATGTGATTCCGTTTAAGCTGGATAAGAAAGCAGCCAGGGAAGGTCTGATGAAACATCTGAGCGGTAAAAGACTGCTGCCAAAGATCTTTAAAGATCAGAATCATATAGATGAGATTAAGGGAGTGTATGTGCCATTCTGGCTGTTTGATACAAATGCCGAAGCACATATCCGCTATCGGGCGACTACGATAAGAACATGGAGTGACAGCAACTACAACTACACAGAAACCTGCTATTATCTTGTCAGCCGCGGAGGAGATATAGAATTTGAGCGTGTTCCGGTAGATGGGTCGTCGAATATGCCGGATGATCTGATGGAATCGATTGAGCCGTTCCGGTTTGACGAGGCTGTGGATTTTCAGACGGCTTACCTGGCAGGCTATCTGGCAGATAAGTATGATGTAACAGCAGAGGAGAGTGTCAGACGTGCAAATGAACGCGTGAAGAGGTCTGCAGAGGAGGCCTTTGCAGCTACTGTGACTGGCTATGCAACGGTAGTGCCGGAAAACAGCAGCATACAGCTGCGAAAAGGCAGTGTAAAATACGCACTGTATCCGGTCTGGCTCCTGAATACGACATGGAACGGGAACAAATATACCTTCGCCATGAATGGTCAGACCGGGAAGTTTGTAGGAGATCTTCCGGTGGACCGGGCAGCTGCACGCAAATGGACATTGGGTCTGACTGCACTTTGCAGTCTATGTACATATGGTCTGATCTGGCTGCTGTGGCTTGTCGGAATCTTATAAGGAGGATGGACAGATGAAGAAATGGATATTACCTGTTGTATTTGCACTTGTTTTCTGTATCCTGGTGTCTGATCCGGTCTTTGCGGCAGACAGTGAAGAAGGATTTTCTGGAGAGTATAGCCGTCTGATAGATGCGGCGGATCTGCTGAATGACAGTGAGGAGAGCCGGATTTTGAACGAACTGGATGAAGTCAGCGAGCGCCAGAAGTTCGAGATCGTGATCGTTACTACAGATACGCTGGATGGAAGTACACCGCGTGACTATGCGGATGATATTTATGATTATTGTGGTTACGGATATGGACCGCAAAAGGATGGGATCCTGCTGCTTGTCAGTATGGAGGACCGGGACTGGTGGATATCTACCTGCGGTTATGGAATTACCGCATTTACAGATGCGGGCATCTCCTATTTATCGGAGCAGTTCCTGGATAAACTTTCAGATGGAGATTATGCCGCGGCGTTTGACATTTATATCGAACAATGTGATACATTTCTTACACAGGCAAGAATGGATGAACCTTATGACAACTCAAATCTTCCGCGCAAACCATTTGGAATGATATGGATTCCGATTTCGCTTGTTATTGGAGCTGTCATTGCACTTATTATTGTAGGGATAATGAAGAGCAGGATGAAGACGGTTCGCAGTCAGGCGGCAGCAGATCATTATGTGAGGAAGGGCAGTATGCATGTTACAGAAAGCAGAGACCTTTTCCTGTACAGAAAGGTGGATCGTGTTGCAAGGCCAAAGGATCAGGATTCGGGAAGCAGCACCCATACGTCGTCCTCGGGAACCACCCATGGAGGTGGAGGAGGAAAATTCTAATACCTGTGTAAGGAAAGCCTCGAAGAGGAGGTTTTGTGAATGGGATCCGGACAGTTATCAAATGTGTCGTAAAACCCCTAGCTTTAGCTATGGGGATATAAGACACG
>UQCM01000128.1 GCA_900539525.1 uncultured Blautia sp. | reverse complement strand
CTCTCTGTCTTGCCTGACTGTCGATCTCCATCAGATGACTGTCCAGACGGTTCTGCAGTGTCAGAATGTTGAACCTTGATACTTTGTGGTTTCTCAGATACTCTTTCCGCATCATTCCGTACTTCCCGATCGTTCCTCTCGTCTCTTCCAGGCTGATATCCGGAATCTGATACTCTCCGTTCTGGCTGTAACTGATCTCTCTCATAGTCTGTTTCCTCCTTATTTTCTTCTCTATCTTCTGTGTTTTTTGTATTACTTTCGCGAATTAACGTGTTAAATTCATTATAGACTACTTCTTTTTCTTTTGCAACCGTTTTCAGGTCATTTTCCAGATTATTTAATACATATCGTCCAATCTGCATCAGGACTGGTCTGCTGATCTCGTTGACTGCACTTCCCAGATGTCCTAATATTTTCAGCTGATTGAAGTCCGTTATATGCCGAAAATCCTCTACATCCAGATATTCCTGTACATCCAGTCCACACCGGTTTAATAATACACACCAGACACTATTTGTCATCAGTTCCCGAAATTCTACTTCCTGATTCTGTTCGTCCAGTTCTTCCAAAAATGTCCCTGTTACGTCCAGTCTCAGTTCTTCCAATGCATCTGGAAGCCATTCCTGCATACTCTCCTTCGCTGCCTGATGCAGACTTTCAGCAAGTCCTCCTTCTGTATCTTCCAGTGATAACTGCTCCTGCAGATAATCTGCCACCAGATGTTCTCCTTCTACTGGAAGATTCCATAACTGAGGATCCTTTCCAAGATTCCGCACTTTATAAGTGTCCTGCACATCAAATACATACCGAAGTTTTGTTTTCGGTCCGGAAGTATTGTCAATCAAGGCAATCCCCTTAGATCCCTTTTTGATCCATCGGTACATCTTCTGATTCCAGATTTCCATGGATGCTACGGCAGTTGCTTCCGGTCGCTGTGCATAAATTAAAAGCTGTTCTGGAAAAGAGTATTTGTACAGTCTGGATGCCGTGTTAAGGAACCACATCCATTCCTGCGGACTGGCAGCTACATCTTTTGCCACCTCTTCCGTCAGCTGTTCCATTGCATATAATTTATTTGCCATGTGCTACTCCTTTTCATAAAATCAGGGACTGCTTAGCACAGTCCCCTTAAAATCATCGTTGTTTCTCTTTATAATGCTGCGGCAAGATCTTTTGACTTGTTCTTTGGCGTTTTGTCTGCCTCTTTTGCCTTGATCTCTGCCTTGGCTTTCTCCAGTTTTCCATGGATTCCACCTTTTACTTCCGCTTTTTCAGCTGCTTTTTCTTTCTCCAAACGAGCCTCCCTGCGCTCAGCATTTTCCAATACTGCGGTCTTTTTATCACAGAACTGAACCTTATCGGAAAGCTGCTCCTGTCTTTCCACCTGTGTCTCATTGACTTCTTTTACCATCGCATTTAATTCCGGGACCTGAAAAATTCCGTTATCAGGGAGAATCAGCACTTCATGAATGGAAGATGGAATGACAAAATAATCACTACCCAGACATTCCCCAATCTGTTTTCGAATGTCTTCCTGCAGTAACAGTGATGCACCATTCATCTTAGCTTTGTTTGTCAGACAGAACATTGGTTTTTCCATGGCTTCCATATCCATTTTTTCATTCAGCAGGTTTTCTGGTTCTTCACCAAAAATCATAGATTTGATAATCTCATTCATATCCATAAGTGTGACACCACGTTTTCGGTCTGCCGTCATTGCATCCGCTTGAATCTGTTCGGCAGATACTCCCCACTCGTTCATCAGAGAAACAGTTACCGGAATACTGCTGATCCCTTCTCCATTTTCCTCCAGATTTACTGCATAATAAGCTGCAAAATCTCCGTGTTCTGTGACTACTTTATCAGCAAGACGATCGGTATTCCATTCCTTGTCACAGATTCTCACCTGCAGTTTTTCCTTCATTTTTTCATAATCAAAAATGTCCGGAACTCCCATATCAAAAAATTCTGCTTTACCCTGTGCTTCAATACGCATATCAGCTACATCACCAACACAAGAATCTACATCTTTCCCATTGATATATTCCTGATAGAGAGAATCCAGATAGACTGTCGGTACGATTCTCTGATCTCCATTTGGAATTGTAATGCCAGTAAGCTTCAGCCCATTGTTTTTTTCTACTTCTTGAAGTTTAATTTCTGCGTCCTTGTAAGACTCTGGCAGATACTCCTTTACATTGTCTTTGACATATTCATAAAATTCTTTTCTGTTCATCATACGCTTTTACCCCTTTC
>UQCM01000127.1 GCA_900539525.1 uncultured Blautia sp. | reverse complement strand
CGCCCTATAGATTTATAAAATTTGCCTCTGGTGAGCAAGCTCCCCAAGGCAAATACTTATAAATCTGCATGACTCTGAACAGTTACAATATATGAAATTATTTAGAAAAAGTTTCGGCAGAGAAGTGTGAAACAAAGTGCACATCCCACGGAGAGTTTTGTGATATAGGAAATTTGAAGGGATTTCCTATATCACAAAAAAGAACCGGCAGCTGCCGGGCCAAAGGAAAGAGAAAATATATATGAAAAAGCTTTGTGCTTTGTATGTTAGAAGTATACTGCGGATTTATGAAAAAGATATGGAATCTGACTGAATATTTTGGAAAGAATCTAAAAAAACTATGAAGGAGAAAAAAAGAAAGCATAGCGAAGGAGAAAAGAAATGGGTGACAGCAAAAATTTCAGACCCTATGTTCCGGCAGACAGGAAAATGCCGGAGTTTACAGGTACATCAATTGTGCTTGGAATCATTCTCGCAGTTGTGTTTGGAGGAGCCAATGCATACCTGGGACTTCGCGTGGGTATGACAGTGTCAGCCTCAATTCCGGCAGCAGTTATCTCTATGGGAGTCATACGCAGGATTCTGAAAAAGGATTCCGTACTGGAAAACAATATGGTCCAGACGATCGGTTCCGCCGGTGAATCGGTGGCGGCAGGATCCATTTTTACCATGCCGGCACTTTTTCTCTGGGCATCGGAGTGGGGAACGACACCACCATCACTGCTGGAAATAACGGTGATCGCAGCGGCGGGCGGGTGGCTTGGCGTATTGTTTATGGTGCCGCTGCGTAAAGCTCTGATCGTAAAAGAGCATGGAGTGCTTCCCTATCCGGAAGGAAAGGCATGTGCAGAGGTTCTTCTGGCAGGGGAAGAGGGAGGGAAAAAGTCCGGCACCGTGTTCAGGGGGCTTGGGCTGGCATCAGGCTACAAGTTTCTCACAGACGGTCTGAAGGTGTTTCCAAGTGAGGTACACTGGGAGATTCCGGCATATGCAGGTTCAGGTGCAGGCATTGATGTGCTTCCATCGCTTCTGGGGGTGGGATATATCTGCGGAGCGAAGATTTCTTCTTATCTGCTGGCAGGAGGTATCCTGGGATGGTTCGTACTGATGCCTCTGATCGTACTCTTTGGTAAGGATATCATACTGTTTCCGGCAACAGTGACAGTGGGAGAGCTCTATGCGGAAGGCGGTTCCTTTGCTATCTGGTCAAACTTTATCAAATATATCGGTGCGGGAGCTGTGGCTGCGGGAGGTGTGATCAGTCTGCTCAGATCTCTGCCTCTGATCATCCGGACCTTCCGGGATGCTGTGAAAGACTATGGAAAAGGCGGGACTGGCAAAGAAGAGAGAACAGACAGAGATATTCCTGTGAAAGTGATTCTGATCGCAGTATTTGCTATCATACTGTTTCTGTGGGTAATACCGGCAGTTCCAGTCAATCTTCCCGGTGCGGTGCTGATCGCAGTGGCAGGATTTTTCTTTGCCACTGTTTCCTCAAGAATGGTAGGCCTGGTGGGGAGCAGCAATAATCCCGTTTCCGGTATGACGATAGCGACGCTCCTGACAGCAGCATTTGTCTTGAAGGCAGCCGGACAGACGGGGCATGCAAGTATGACGGCAGCCATTGCCATCGGCTCTGTCATCTGTATCATAGCAGCTATTGCCGGAGATACTTCGCAGGATTTAAAGACGGGATATATTACAGGAGCGACTCCGATGAAGCAGCAGATCGGTGAACTGATCGGTGCAGCTGCTGCATCCGTTGCGATCGGTCTGATTCTGTACCTGCTGAATGCCGCATGGGGATATGGTTCCCCGGAGCTCCCTGCTCCGCAGGCAACCCTGATGAAAATGATCGTAGAAGGTGTCATGGGAGGAAATCTCCCGTGGAGCCTTGTAGCAGCAGGGGCATGTATAGGCATTGTTATCGAAATCCTTGGAATTCCGGTGCTCCCGTTTGCGGTAGGTCTGTATCTGCCGATTCACTTAAGTACACCAATGATGGCTGGGGGGCTGGTCCGTCTGTTTATCGAAAAGAGGCGAAAGGACAATGACGGGAAAAAAGATACGGTGGAGAGAGGCATCCTTTACTGTTCCGGTTTGATCGCGGGGGAAGGTCTGGCAGGTATCCTGCTGGCTGTCTTTGCAATTCTTCCGGCAGGGACAGGGACCCTGGGAGAGCTTCTGGGAACAATGACGGGCATTCATCTGGGGAACACCGGAGGGCTGATTTTCTTTTTTATGCTGCTTATCAGTGTGTTAGTAACTGTTCAGAGTCATGCAGATTTATAAATATTTGCCTTGGGGAGCTTGCT
>UQCM01000126.1 GCA_900539525.1 uncultured Blautia sp. | reverse complement strand
CACCGAGATAAACTGTTCTCTGTCGAATAACATAATTACTTCCTCCTTTGGGTGTTATGTTTACAGAGGGTTGTGTTTGCACAATTTCCGACCTGCTATAACTGATCCAGTCTACAGGAAGAATCTCTGCCTGAATGAATATATTTGATTTACAAAAATGATCCTGCCTGCTGGCTCGTCAGCCTGCACACGCAGGAGCGTATTCGAAAAATCATTCCCACCATCTGCATGCACGGCAACTTAACGAAAAAACAGCAGATATCTGTTTCCAGATCATCTGCTGCCATTATATCATATACATTTACTGCTTTGTAGTATAAAAGTATTATTCTACTTCTTCCGGTTCCATGCTTCGCATGTGTTCCTCGTTCTTTACGATTTCATACTTCTGGCGATATTCCTTGAAGTATGTATAATATTCCACGCTGTCAGATGGGTAAATCTTGGAATCATGGATATGCATATCCGGATTCTCGTCTCCACTCTTAAGGAGAGCTACCATTGCACTTGCACAATGTGCTGCAATACGGTTGAAGCTGTTGAGAATGTCTGTATATACAGTTCCCTCTTCCAGTCCGCAGTTGCCATTACTCAGACGCTCTACATGATGCATCTTCAGCTCATTGCATAAGGATGTGATAATCATTCCAAGAGGTGCAACTCTCTGAGCCATCTCTTTGTCATCATTGAGGAATGCACGACAGGTAAGATTAATCTCCTCACGAACTGCTTCCATTACTACATTCAGCTCATCCCAAGCTTCCTGTGAGAAATTAGTGTGATTATCATGCATTTCACTGGACATATAGGCAATGTAGGATGCATGGTCACCGATTCTCTCAAAGTCATTGATGGTATGAAGATAAAGGGATGCCTGCCTTGTCTGGGCACTGTTCATCTCATGCTTTGTGAGCTTCATCAGATATTCCCCAAGACGGCTTTCGTATTTATCGATCAGGTTCTCTTTTCTCTGTACCTTATCAAATTTATCCTTTTTTCGCGCTGCTTTTCAAGTTTCAACACCTCCTTCGTCAGATTTCGATACCCCTCTGCCACCTTACCGCCAGGGTCATGGACGAAAATGCTTTTTCCCTCTGCGCTAATTTCCTTTGCACGGACAGAGTGTGGAATCTCCGTTCCAAAGACTTTGATTTTACTTCCATAGGTGTCCCGCAGCAAAGCAGCAATCTCTTTGGCAAAGTTGGTGCGGTTATCCACCATCGTCAGCAGGATACCGTCAATCTGGAGCTTTGGATTGATCTGCCGTTTTACCTTGCTGACCGTAGATAAAAGCTGTTCCAGTCCTTTGGCGGGCAGATACTCTGCCTGAACGGGAATTATGATCCTGTTCGCAGCAGCCAGCGCATTGACCGTAAGCATCCCCAACGAGGGCTGACAGTCAATCAGGATATGGGAATATTGTCCCTTCAGTGTGTCCAGATATTGCCGTAAAACCGTTTCACGGCTCATGGCGTTTACCAGAGAAACCTCCATACCGGAAAGCTGAATATCCGCAGGCATCAGGTCAACGCCTTCTGCATGATGCAGAATACCTTCTCCGGGGCGTATAGGCTGATCCATCAGAATTTTGCCCATTGCATCCGACAGTGTAAATGGCAGCTTGTCTGGTTGCGGATTTCCCAAGCTGATTGTCAGGCTTCCTTGCGGGTCCCCGTCGATCAGAAGCACTTTCTTTCCGGCCTGTGCCAGACCTATTCCCAAGTTCGCACAGGTTGTTGTTTTGCCAACGCCGCCTTTCTGGTTGGCGATGGCGATGATTTGTGTGTTCATGACTTCACCTCATTTCTGATTGTTGCTGTTGTTTCTGGAAATAGAAAAAGCCGCCACTTCAAAATCATAAAGTGACGGCCCTTTCTAATGCCGGAATCTCTGAAACAAAAAAGCACCCAGTTATTTGTTACTGAGTGCCTGCATTAGAATCGTATTTAATTGTTCAGATTTGGTCAGATTATGCCAAACCCTCCAGCGAAAACTCCGGTGTCTGAGAGTGCCAAATCACCCTCAAAAATACCCCCGAAATTGCTCTCTGGTTGTCCTATTTTTTAACCACTAAGGCCGTTTTTTGACCCCATTTTTGCCGGTTGTCCTATATTTAACCACTAAAAATTGGGTGAAATCGGCTCTCGTTTTGCCAAATTTGGTCAAACCATATCAGCCCGTTTAGATATAGCAAAAGCCCGGAAAACCTTGATTTTCCGGGCTTTTTGAACCATTTTGATATAGTCTGAGCAGTCGATTATCGCTTGCTGAACTGCGGAGCGCGACGAGCTGCTTTGAGACCGTACTTCTTTCTTTCCTTCATTCTCGGGTCACGGGTCAGGAAGC
>UQCM01000125.1 GCA_900539525.1 uncultured Blautia sp. | reverse complement strand
GCCTGTATGCCCATAACATTATTGTCAACAAGGCAATAGTTTTCCGTTGTCAGTCTTTTGCGGATTTGCCACATAATCAATAATATCGCTGATTGCTCGGCTCTCCGTGCGTCCCTTGCCGATATGCAGGGGCATGATGCGTGTGGTTGCCATAGAAGGGCCTCCTTTCCAAAAAAGAAACGGCCTGCATGGTGCAGACCGCTTTCGTTATTCTATAAAATCGTCCTCATCAAGAAAATCAAAATCGTCATCGGTGTCCTCTAACTGTTTTGGAGGAAACCTCATCTCGTATTGTTCTTTCGCCAGCGCACGGACTTCCGGGCGCTTATCTTCCATTCGGTTTTTCAGCCAGGAAATTTGTTCCTTTGATAATCGCCAGGGGAGATTTAGCAAGCGATTTATTGTCATTTGCTCCGCTTGTTTTTCCGGCGGCAAAGAAGCACAGGATTTACAGATATGAGCCGCATGGCCTTTGCCGGAAAATTTTTCGTTGGCTTTGTATTCTCCGCAGACTTTGCAATAATGACCGTGTTTTTTCATAGGCTCGATCCCTTTTCACATAGAGCGTATAAACTGCGAACCGCCCCCATGATGATGCTCCACTCCAGATCTGCCGCATAGGAAAACTTCCTGCGGTAAGATTCCCAAAGTTTCTGCATCACAGGACTGCTTTCCACTTCATTCAAAACATCCACAGCTTCTGCAAGATGCCGTTCGGTTCCGCGTTTTTTGGCAGTTGCCAACAGTGCATCATAGAGCGTCTGCCGGTTCAATGTGTTCCCGTGGAGCTGATCCAGAATATAAATGTCATAGAAATCTCTCATGCGGGTGTTGGTGGTGGTTCTGGTGATGATTGTTTCCAGCTTTTCAGCCAGAACGGTTTCCAGATTGTATGCCCAAATGTCAATGGAGCAATCTTCCAGCATCAGCTTGAAAGAGTAGCGTACCTCCCTGGGGGTAATGGCATCCCCTGTGGAAATGTCAATCTTCAAAGGTGTCACCACACCGTCAAAGGTTGTAGTCATGCTGACCCGAATCCCAGGATACTCCGCTTCATCCATAATCTCTGAAATGCTTTTCAGCTGAAATTTGACGCCATCATCAATCGGCACACTCACGATAGCAGAAATCAGGTTCTCGATCTCCTCTACATTAACATTGGCTCCTTTTACAGTAGCGTCCAAGTCCATCGTGGAACGGGCATCCAGTCCAACCATTGCCGCTACCAGCATCCCGCCTTTCAGAATAAATTTATCACGATATTCAGAAAGGGAAATACGCTCCAGAAAACGCTCCATCATATAGTTTCGCATTAAAAGCTGTGCATCCGCAGATTTTTCTCTGGAAAGATTGCGAATCAAATCTTTAAGCTGCCTTGCTGTCTTTATCATAAAAGCACCTCCAAATACTGCCGTAAAATTTTTTCAACCCGGAACATACCGGCATACCGCATCAAAGTCCGCAGATCCTTGTCCTTTCTTCTGGCATACATCTTCAGCGCACCTTGAAAAGTCTGTATTTCCATGCTGCTTCGGCTGCGGAGCAGATCGCAGATGGTGCGCTCCATATCATAGACAGGAACCGTATGCCCAAAAGGTGTTTGGCCAGTTGTCAGCCCTACCTCATATAGTTCTGGTTTGATGGTGTAAACAGAAAGGCCCTCTGCCTTTAAGCGAGTGGTGCTGTACCCTCTGCGCACCGTGATAGCGTATGGAGATGGTTCCCGTTCTGTCAAGTCATGGAAAAATAGCGCTGATTCATGGGAAAATACTGCCTGACCACATCGCAGATGTAACAGAAACATCGCATCAATCCAGGTGTCCTCGGAGACATAAATTCCGTGAGCAACCTGCTGAAGATTTTTCTCTTTGACATATTCATAAAAAATGGGTTTTACAATTCCGATGGCGATTACCTGTGCGGTTTGCAGCATCCCATCATGCTCGGTCAGAAGTCTGTCTAATTGCTCAAACCGTTCTGATTTGGTCACATCCATCACTTCCTTTCGTGCTACTATTATACACGGATGTAGCACAGAAGTAAATACAGCAATTTAACAGACACTGTCTGGCATTTTTGTGACCGCACATTTTATCCATAAACCAAATCCTGAATGGCAAACTTCAAGTCCTGCACCTTGCCCAGCAGCCAGATGGTAGCCATCGGCAGACCATAGGGACTAATAAGGAATGCCATCACCAGCAGGATAATACCGTTTTGCAGGGAACAGGTCAGCAGAACCGCCACACCCAACAGTGCAACCACCATGCTGATGAGCCCCAGCACCAGACCGGAGATATAGACGATCCCCACACAAATCCATACAAACAGGGTCAGCACCAGAATCACCGGAACCATCACGATCTTCAACAGCAGTTTCAACAAAAATACCAATGCCCTCATTGTTATGCCTCCTCCCAAAATCACAGTTCCTGTTCCTGATTCCATTATCCCTGTCTCACAGCCAAAAGGCAAGGAT
>UQCM01000124.1 GCA_900539525.1 uncultured Blautia sp. | reverse complement strand
CTCTCTGTCTTGCCTGACTGTCGATCTCCATCAGATGACTGTCCAGACGGTTCTGTAAGGTCAGAATGTTGAATCTGGCTACTTTGTGGTTTCTCAGATACTCTTTCCTCATCAATCCGTACTTCCCGATCGTTCCTCTCGTCTCCTCCAGACTGATATCCGGAATCTGGTACTCTCCATTCTGGCTGTAAGTGATCTCTCTCATGCTCTGTTTCCTCCTTATTTTCTCCTCTATCTTCTGTGTTCCTTGTTTTGCTTTCACGAATTAACGTGTTAAATTCATTATAAGCTACTTCTTTTTCTTTTGCAACCGTTTTCAGATCTTTTTCCAAGTCATTCAACACATATCGTCCAATCTGCATCAATACCGGTCTGCTGATCTCATTCACAGAACTTCCAAGGTGTCCAATAACCTTTAACTGGTTAAAATCTGTAATATGACGAAAATCCTCTGCATCAAGATATTCCTGCACATCCAGTCCGCATCGGTTCAGTAACACATACCAGACACTGTTTGTCATCAGTTCCCGGAACTCCACTTTCTGATTCTGTTCATCCAGATCTTCCAGAAAAGTGCCGGCTACATCCATTTGCAGTTCGTCGAAAGCATCCGGCAACCAGGCCTGCACACTTTCTTCTGCCGCCTGGTGAAGAACCTCTGCTAATCCTCCCTCTGTTGCTTCCAGTGCCAGCCGCTCCTGCAGATAATCTGCCACCAGTTGTTCTCCTTCTGGATTAAGATTCCATAACTGCGGATCTCTGCCCAGATTTTTTACCTTATAAGTATCCTGCACATCAAAAACATATCGGAGTTTCGTTTTTGGTCCGGATGTGTTATCTATCAGGGCAATTCCTTTAGACCCCTTTTTAATCCATCGGTACATCTTCTGGTTCCAGATTTCCATGGATGCCACGGCTGTTGCTCCCGGACGCTGTGCATAGATCAAGAGCTGTTCCGGAAAAGTGTACCGGTACAGCCTGGATGCAGTATTTAGAAACCGCATCCATTCCTGCGGATTGGCAGCAACATCCTTTGCCACTTCCTCCGTCAGAAGTTCCATTGCATATAATTTATTTGCCATCTGTTACTCCCTTTCTTCTTCCCACTTTTCTTCTACAACATCGGCAATCCGTTCCATTGCCCTTGTCATAGAAGGAAAATTACTACTGTTACTTGCTTTTCCAATCTGATCAATAAGAAATTCCGGCATATCTGCAAGTGCTCCGGCAATCATAGCCTTTACCCGGATATCCTCCAGCATAAGAAGCTCTTTTACACCAAATTCTTCACCAAATACATCCTGATATCTCCGTAAGTCATCCAAAAGATATTCCGGTTTTAAATCTCTATCCATTTCCTTTCTTTTATCATCACCATATAAACACCAGTCCATATTCTTTTCTCCTCCATCTTCATAAAATTAGGGACTGCTCACACAGTCCCCTCAAAATCATCGTTATTTCTCGTTATAATACTGAGGCAAGGTCTTTCGCCCTATTCTTTGGGATTGTATCTGTCCCTTTTGCTTTGATCTCCGCCTTGGCTTTCTCCAGTTTTCCATGGATTCCACCTTTTGCTTCTGTTCTCCCAGTTGCTTTTTCTGCTGCTTTTTCTTTCTCCAGACGTGCTTCCCTGCGTTCGGCATTTTCCATAACTGCTGTCTTTCCATCACAGAACTGAACCTTATCCGAAAGCTGTTCCTGCCTCTCTACCTGCGTCTCATTGACTTCCTGTACCATGGCATTTAATTCCGGTACTTCAAACATTCCGTTATCAGGAAGAATCAGCACCTCATGAATTGAAGAGGGAAGAACAAAATAATCACTTCCCAGGCATTCACCGATCTGCTTACGAATATCTTCCTGCAGTAACAGTGATGCACCATTCATTTTTTGTGCATTTGAAAGACAGAACATTGGATTTTCCATTGCTTCAACATTCAGTTTTTCATTCAAAAGATTTTCTGCTTCTTCACCAAAAATCATGGATTTTATCATTTCATTCATGTCCATCAAAACAACACCACGATTTCTGTCTGCCGCCACTGCATCTGCCTGGATTTGTTCTGCTGTCACACCCCATTCATTCATAAGATTGACAGTAACCGGAATACTACCAATTCCTCCCTCGTTTTCTTCCACATTCACTGCGTAATATGCTGCAAAATCTCCATGTTCGGTAACAACTTTATCAGCCAGGCGTTCTTCATTCCATTCCCGGTCACAGATTCTCACCTGTAATTTGTCCTTCATTTTTTCATAATCCAAAATATCCGGAAGACCCATATTGATAAATGCCGCTTTGTCCTGCACTTCAATACGCATATCTGCCACATCACCCACACAGGAATCCAGATTTTTTCCATTGACATATTCCATATAAAGAGAATCCAGATATACCATCGGCACAGCTCTTTGATCACCCTGTGGAATTGAAATGCCAGTCAACCTTAATCCATTATTTTTTGCAACTTCTTCAATACGGATTTCTCCATTCTGATATGAATCCGGCAAATAGTCTTTTACATTATCTTTGACATATTCATAAAATTCTTTTCTGTTCATCATACGCTTTTACCCCTTTC
>UQCM01000123.1 GCA_900539525.1 uncultured Blautia sp. | reverse complement strand
ACGTGTCTTATATCCCCATAGCTAAAGCTAGGGGTTTTACGACACATTTGATAAAAGTATTATTCCTAAGCGTTACGGTTCTCGATTTTTATCTGGCAGACTGCCATGGCATTTAATGCATTTTCATGGCTCTCAGGCGTTACTCCTGCACAGCAGGACGCATCCACGATGACCGGAATCTCCGGCAGAAACGCTTTTATGAGCATTGCATTGGAAATGACGCAGATGTCGGTACAGAGTCCGATCAGAGTAATGCTGCGTATTTCCTCGTCCTCATTCATAGCCACCAGTTCTTCCCCGAGCTCTACAGAGCCGAAGGTTTCTTTATCAATGGGCTCTGTCCTTCGAAGTGTCTCCAGCTTTGGATGGATCTGCCACCCATCGCTTTCACGAATGCAGTGAGGCACTGGAAGATTTCCCCCCTCCTGTGTCTCCAGATACCAGGATTCATGTGTATCCCTGGTAAACAGGACGGTTCCCTGAAACTCCCGGATTTTCTTTTCCACCTTCGGGACAATGGCAGCTGCCTCCTTTGTTCCAAGAGCGCCATCGATAAAATCATTCTGCATATCTACTACGATCAAAATATCCTGCATAACTTTCCTCTTTTCTTTACAATACAAATTTGTTTCACTCACCACCTATAAAGGTGGGAACCCTTATCAGTTTCTATTCTAAAAATCAACCGAATCCTGAACAGAAGACTTAGAATCCCCCCTTTTCATAAGGAGTATTCCTATACCGCCAAGCACCATACCCACCGCCAGCAGCATCAGAAGCTCCGTCACTGCCAGTTCCTCTTTCGCAAGAACCGGAACGGCCGCGGATACCTGCTCCGGATATTTGAGGATGAGCATGGAAACTGCATTGTTCAGGAAATGGAAGAACATGCTCACGTAGATACTGCCCGTCCGGTATACCATATACGCAAAGGCCGCTCCCAGAAGTGCGGTGGGCAGCAGCTTCACCAGACTCATATGGAAGGCTCCGAAAACCAGTGAAGAAATCAGAAGCGCCCACAGCACTGCATGACTGCTTTTTGTCCGCATACCCAGGTTCTCACGAAGGCTTCCGAACAGAAACCCGCGAAACAGCAGTTCTTCCCCGACAGCCGGCATCACCGCCGTCACCAGCAGCATGACCGGGAGAGACTGCTCTGTAAGGACTGTAAAAGCACTCTCTACGTTCCGGGTGCTTTCCGGCATCAGGGATGTCAGGATCCCCGACAGCCCCAGAACCAGACAGTAGGTTCCCAGATACAGCATCAGACTTCCCGGCAGCATGCCCCACTTTGGTCTGCCAAGGGAAAACAGCTTCTTAACATCCGATTTCATATACCAGACAATCACCAGAGGAACTGTCAGGATCAGAAGCTGTGATACCGCTGTTCCCCAGAATCCCAGATGGATGGAAGCGGCACTTCCCGCATACAGCAGAAGGAGAAACAGAATCGTAATGCCAATCACCAGATCGCCCACAGCCGGTACCGTACCTTGCCTGATCTCTGAGCGCTTCTGAAAAATCCGAAAACTGCGGAATCCGTCAGAAAACAGGATATTTTCACTGTCATACATTTTTGCCAGCACCCATATGATCAATACACTGTACCCCAGGTTCACCACTGTCACCAGTCCTGCCAATACCATATCAAACTGCCCGGAGAGGATCTGCTTCACCAGCAGCGACACATTCGCAACAGGAATCAGAGCCGTCCGGTAATCCAGTGTGATGGATGGGATCATGGCTGCCATAGATACAAACATCACGATCAGCATCACCGGCGTCACATAATTGTTGGCCTCCTTAAAGCTCTTCGCAAATACGCAGAAGACCATACAGAGCGCCGATGTGAGAAGCGCCGTCACCACCAGCACCAGCAGAAGAACCGGAATCGCTGAAACGATATCGGACAGGCAGATGCCCGGAATCTCCCCTGTCACCTCAGAGGAAAGGCCAAACAGCAGGAACATCACAGAACCTCCCAGTGATAATACAGACAGGATCGCTGTCACACTGGCAAAGAGCGCCACCGACAGATATTTGCTGAAGATCATCTGAAAATTCGTCACCGGAAGCGTCAGCAGCGTTTCCAGCGTTCCGCGCTCCTTCTCCCCGGCAGTGGCATCGATCGCCGGATAAACGGCGCCAAGCAGAATCGTAATGATCAGCATCATGCCGATGCTGCCGCCAACACTTTCCCCCAGAACCGCAGTAAAATTTTCCGGAGCATCCGCACAGTCCTCAGCCACCCAGGTAACCGGGTACAGAAGTTCCTCATCCAGTCCCTTCTGCTTCAGATTTTTCTCTACCAGCTCTCCTTTGTAGAGCTCCAGCAGATACTCCACATTTTCTTCGGTATATTGTGAATTCTGATCTGCAGAATCATAGGAGATGCTGATTTGTTCTCTTCCGTCAGCCCCTGTCTCCACGTTCAGCCACACATCCGCCTTTTCCCGCATCCAGTCTTCCTCTCCGGGAGCAGCTGTGACAAATTCGATCGTATCACCTGTGTCTTCTTCCTGTTCTTCATACAATACTCTCAGGCTGTCTGCCAGCTCTTCATGTTCAGCCTGACATCCTACCATATAAACCTGCTGCTCCTGTGAATGCATCATCATGCCAAACACCAGTGTCATCCCGATAATGATCAGGGGGTACAGCAGAACCGGAACCAGCACCATGATGACTAATGTCTTTTTATCGCGCAGAATATCCAGAACTTCTTTCCGGACCAGCGTCTTTATTTTATTCATATTCTACCGTTACTGAAAACTTATAAAAAGTTATAAACTTTTATGTTCCATTCCTACTT
>UQCM01000122.1 GCA_900539525.1 uncultured Blautia sp. | reverse complement strand
TATATCTAAAATATCTTCCGTATCTGTATTTATAAATCTTGCAATTTCAGGATTATAATACCTTACGGATATGTAATACATCCCCGTCTCTTCATCATAGTAGTACCCCTTAAATCTGTACGGGTTGTCCTTGCCAAGACTTGCTGCCAGACTACCTGTAATATTAAGCATCCTGCCCCAACTGTCATAAAAATAGTTTACTACAGCCGTACCATTGGCGTCAACCAGTCCAGTGATGCTCATTAAGCCGTCACGGATATAATAGTAATCCGCGCCCTTATAACGGATGGCCATCAGCTGGCCGCTGCCGTCATACAGGTAATGCTGCCATACTGTTTATGATACACTAAAATTACCAGAAAAAAGCGTCAAAATTCCCTGAAATCGGCAAGGGATTTTCCTCAAAAAAGGCGGGACATATTGTATCCCCTTCACAATACAGATATCCTTTGTGTAGAGACCAATCTATTCAAAGGAGGAAAGGAAGATGTACACTATGTCCCAGATCAATCATATCAAAGATTTAAGTAATTGTGGATACCGAATCAGTGAAATTTCAAAGAAAACTGGTGCTGATCCTAAAACAATCCGCAAATATCTTTCTCAGGAGGACTTTTCTCCGGTACCGCCGGTTGTCCAGACGCAACCATCCAAGCTGGATCCTTTTAAGCCTGTTATCCAGGAGTGGCTTGATGAGGATAAAAAACACTGGCGCAAACAACATCACACTGCACAGCGGATATATGAACGCCTGGTTGAAGAACAGGGATATACAGGCAGCTACAGTGTTGTCCAGCGCTATCTGAAAAAGTGCCGCTCCGTTCAGACAGAAAAAGCAAACCTTGAACTGGTATGGGATCCCGGCCCCGCCCAGGTTGATTTTGGAGAAGCTGATTTCTATGAAAGTGGAAAGCTGATCAGGAAGAAATATCTTACCTTATCATTCCCTTACAGCAACGATGGATACAGTCAGGTATTCGGCGGTGAAACGGCTGAATGCGTCTGCCAGGGGCTGGTTGATATTTTTGAGTTCATTGGAGGTGTACCTCCACTACTGATCTTTGATAATGCTACTGGTGTTGGACGCAGGATCGGTGATGTGATCCACGAAGCAGAACTTTTTTCCCGTTTTCGTGCCCATTACCACTTCCGTGTCCGGTTCTGTAACCCTTACTCCGGATGGGAAAAGGGAAATGTGGAACGCAAGGTGGATTATAACAGGGCAAACCTCTTTGTGCCTGTTCCCCACTTTTCAGATGTTGTCCAGTATAATCATAAGCTGCTTTTAAAGCATGAGCGGAAAGCTTCTGAGCTTCACTATAAAAAACAGGTTCCAATCTGTGAACTCTTTGAGGAAGACCGCAAAGCGTTGCTGATGCTGCCACCTAAATCTTTTAATGTATGCAGATATGAATGGCTGAAGGCAGATGGTTATGGAAAAGTCTGCATGGATGGAAAACATTTTTATTCAACAAGACCTGAAAATGCCAATCAAAAGGTACTGGTTGGAATTCATGCCCACACAGTCGATATTCTTACCGAAGGAGGACAGGTCATTACCACACATAAACGTGTATTTGGCGACAACAGGAGCGATGTCAGTGATTATACGACTACTCTTGCTGTCCTTATGAAAAACTCTGGAGCATGGGGAAACAGTGGACTCAGACAGGAAACCCCGGATGCCCTGCGTACATACATGGATGCACAGCCGAAAGAGAAACTTAAGGACTGCCTGCGGATCATGAACGAACTTACAAATCAGTATGGCTTTCAGGCTGCTGCTTCTGCAATGGAAATGGCATGTGCCAGAGGAAATATTAATATTTGTGATGCATCAGTACTGGCTGCCCGGATCACTGGATATGGGATCAGTACTCCGCCAGAGACCGGTCCCTCATTGGAGATCTATGACGAAGCATTCCTGAAAGGAGGCAACAAAGCATTATGATGACACCAAAAATGAAAGAAGACCTCTGTACACAGATCCTGAATGCCAGCAGACAGCTGTTTTTATCCTCAAAGATCTCCGAGGTCTGTCAGGAGAAGGGAACCCAGAAACAGCTGGAGTTTGTCCTGGAACTCATGAATGAAGAGCTTACCCTGCGTGATGAAAACCGCCGGAAACGTCTGATCAAACGGGCAGGGTTTCCAACATATAAAACATTTGAAAGATACAGCTACCAGCATGTCAAGCTTCCTCCTGCTTTTAGCAGGGAGGAGCTGGAATCGCTGGAATTTGTGCCTGGGCAGAAGAATCTTGTACTATACGGTCCTGTTGGAGTAGGGAAAACACATATGGCAATCGCTGCTGGTGTGAAAGCCTGTAATCTTGGATATAAAACAAAGTTTTATACAGTAACAGAACTGGTTCTGAAACTGGCGGAATCCCGTAAAAACGGGACTCTGGAAAAGCTGCTCCGGGATTTACGCAGCTTGGATCTGCTGATTCTGGATGAGTGGGGATATGTGCCAGTAGACAAGGACGGCTCACAGTTACTATTTCGAGTGATATCCGACAGTTATGAGAGTAAAAGCCTGATACTGACAACCAATCTGGAATTTTCCAAATGGGGAGGGATATTTACCGACGATCAGATGGCTGCTGCTATGATCGATAGACTTGTTCATCATGGCCATTTACTAATCTTTGAGGGAAAAAGCTATCGGATGGAGCATGCCCTCATGCGTCAGGATGCATAAAACGTCCTGCCTAAAGTAGGGAAAATCCCTCGCTAAAAACAGGGAATTCTGACGCTTTTTTTAGGGAAAAGTGCTTGACAAAAAACACATACACCGTTCTTCTTCTCGGACAGGACACTGCCGCCCGCTGTCAGGTATTCTGTTGTGATGCCGTTCACTTTCTTGGATGTCCGAATGCCGGATGCA
>UQCM01000121.1 GCA_900539525.1 uncultured Blautia sp. | reverse complement strand
AAGTGGAAAAATGTTCGATCCTCGGCTGGACGATGGTAAGCTCCACCGTGTCGATCTCATATAAGAAACCGAGCATGTCCAGAACTCCAAGTCCATAGATCATAAGCTGGACATTCTGTTCTGCATCGACCACCACACCCTTGCCGAGTTTCAGATCGATAATATGGATCTTATGGGAATCGACCACCACCATATCTGCAGTACCGAAACATCCTTTGATTCTGTGTGCCAGGCTGACCTTCAGTTCCACTCCGATGAACGGGTCATCACAGTCCTTCCTTGCCTGTTCGATCTGGGTGATGTTATATTCCACGTAATCATCCACGGCTTCGAGCAGTTCATCCGAATAATAATCAGATACAGGTCTTTTGGTCCTTCTCTTCAGATATTTATTGATGAGGTACTCTGCCATCGCATGTCCAGCACTCCCCTCTGCTGCGAAGGGAGATTCTTCGTCCGGAAACTGCTCCTCCAACAGTAACGATGGAGGGCATTCCAGACGTCTTTTACCGGACGATGGGGAGAACCTTGCATGTCCGCCCATTAGAGCACCTGCGCTTTCTCATACAATTCCGACAGTTTCTCATCAGGAACATCTGACAGCTTCTGGAATCCGAACTGCTCAATCAGGTTCTTGACTTCTGATGTCTTTCCGGATCTGGACTTGTCCGCAAGGAATGCACGGACCGTCTTTCTGTCCACCGCATTCTCCTTTGAGACAGCTTCATCCTTCGGTGTATCTGCCCCAGGGTTTTTCTTCTTTTCTGCCTTCTTCACAGGCTTCTCTTTCTTTTTAGATGTATCATTCTGTGCTGCGACCATCTTTCTGATTCCGGCTGCAATCTGTTCGTAGCCCTCCGCTACCAATAACAAAGCCTCACTCATGGCGTTTTCTCCTTTCAAATACGTGCCAGCTTCACATCACCCGTATACACATCGATTTTGTTTACACTGGACTTATACTTTCCCCAGTCCATCAGAATGTGGAATGGATACTCTTTTACTACGGTTGCTTTCTTCTTTTTCTTTCCCACAGTGACCATAAAACGGTCACCCGGATACAGTCCGTAACGGACATTGACTGCTGACATGGCGGACCTCCTACTTCAACACCTTCAGATTTTTGATGATGTCCTTATATCTGGCATCCGCACGTTCATCCACGGGAATGGTCCTGACATTCACGGGAATAAAATCCGTATCATAAAGCCTTACAGGCTTCCTTATTTCCTTTGCATGGTCGAGTTCAAACTTCATGCCTTCCGTGATCTCAAAACCGAACACATACACCTCATCGCACATATCCATGAGTTCAAGACCCATTGCAATACCTGTCATTCTCTCGTTTGGAATATTGTCATCGAGGAATGATGGGAAATAGAGATGTGATACGATTGGAACGTCACCTGACATGGCAGTGATTCTTGCATAGCGCACTGCATTCTTTTTGTTTTCCTCGATTCTGCCCCGATAAGGGCTACAGATAAAAATTTTCTTTTTCATAATAATCATCCTTTCTCATTCGGCTCTCATGGCCGTGGGGTACTCGTCAATAATGTACTTGGATGGCAAATCGTCATCTGCCTGTCCTAGACTGCTGGACTATACTTGTTAGAGCCGTATTCACGGAGCATCTGGTCAAGCACTTTTTTCTGATCATCATCTGCCTTGTCCATCAACTGTTCCAAAACAGAAATCTGATCCTGTGAAAAAATATTTTTATGTGGATGATACCAGTCAGCGATACGGACACCGCCTCCGTTACCTCTAGTAGTTTCAAGAGGATACTCAGCCGTAAGCACAAGAATGTCATTTCGGATAGTTCTATCCGTAACACCAAGCTCAGCAGCTAAAACCTGCATATTCTCTTGTCTTCGTGCGACCATGATTCGCATGATCTCAGCTCTTCGCTCATTTGCACTCACAGCTTTTCACCTCCCTTCGTCCTTGTCTGATAGAAATATAAAATCCAAATAGGAAGGCTAATTTCCTATTCGGTTTTTTTCTTGAAAATTTTTTCCTATTACCTTCTTCTCTTTATTCGCTTTTTTATTTTAAAAAAAATCGTGTTTTAAATTTTTCAAATGGAGAATATATAAGGTTAAGTATTTTTACATCCAATACTGAACTGAACATCATCATTCAGAAGAACATCGATACTGCCCAAATCTGTATCGTAGTCAGGTATCTATATACTTGTTCTCCATTTTGTTCCTGAAAATCTTTATTCTTTTGTTCACCACAATGTAGAAATTTATCTGCGTAATTAACCTAATCCGTCAGCTTTCCTTTTTTAGAAACAAAAAAGCCAACAGACTGTCCATTCAACAGGCTGTTGGCTAAAAAATGGGTGAATTTAAGAAAGCCACTAGAATCCCTGATTTTTTACAGCATTCTACTAACATCCCTGTTTCGTAGGCTACTGTAATATCAGCACATCCTAGTGGCTGTCTTTACAAGCTAGTCCGATTGTTAACTTTACTATCCTGCCCATCATAAAACACAGGCATTTTCTTCTTTTCCGATCTGAATCGGAATATCCTCCTTCGTAACCATGCATTTATGAAGCACCACAACACTCCCTGATACTTCGGATTCTGTTTTGCATACAAAACATTTCTTATTATATGGACATTCCTTGGTGCATCTATGTATTACTCCATCTGCCATGTGTTCTCACCTTCTTTCCACAAATTTACATTTCCCTTTTTCAGGATATTAATCAATGTCGAATTTTAGAACCAAAAAGTATGCATATTTTCTAATATTACTTCATATTTTATTCTGAAACCCATATTATTACTATACGGGTCAACATTACAATATGTTCCTTGAATCAACATAATATTCATATTTTCTTTTGTTCATTTGTTCGCTAACTTGCTAACGCTTAGATCAAAAAAATATGCGGATCATTCTGTAATCCGCATACTTCAACCTTCTGCTAGTAAT
>UQCM01000120.1 GCA_900539525.1 uncultured Blautia sp. | reverse complement strand
TTAGCCGCAAAACTTATATTGTCAAATAGCCAGTACGGATAATTGCGGAAGAACCTCTTTCGGATCAATGCTTCCGTACTGCTGATCATGCCTCCTATAATGAAGATGGCATGCTGTTTAGTGTGACTATTCTATAGGAGGACGATAATTATGGTGAATTATCGAGAGATACTGAGACTCAACAGTCTCAAATACACCCAGACGGATATCAGTATCAGTCTGAAGACATCCCGTAACACGATACGCGAAGTCATCAAAATGGCGAAGGAGAAAGATATTTCCTGGCCGTTGGAAGAATCCGTCACAAATTCCGTACTGGAAGGACTCCTGTATCCGGAAAAAACCGAAAAGGCCAATGTATTCTGTCAGCCTGATTATGAATACATCCATAGGGAACTTGCCCGGCCCGGAGTGACGATGTCCCTGCTTCATGCAGAATACCTTGCCAGATGTGCTGATGCAGGACAGATTGGCTACCAGAAGACCCAGTTTTATGACAATTACTCTACCTGGGCAAGAAAAACGAAGGCAACCATGCGTATCCATCATAAGCCGGGTGACGCTATGGAGGTCGACTGGGCAGGCAACACACTGCCAATCACGGATTCTGTTACCGGCGAGACAACGGATGCTTACCTGTTTGTGGCGGTGCTTCCCTGCAGCTGCTTCGCGTATGCCGAACTCTGCAGGAACATGCAGTCTGAAAACTGGCTGCTCTGTCATGCCCATGCTTATGAATACTTCGGCGGAGTGCCGCGGCTTCTTATTCCGGATAACCTCCGTACCGGCGTAACAAAGAATACCCGCCTTGATACAGTCATCAACCGCAGCTATCTTGAACTTGCTGAACACTACCAGACTGCTGTTGTTCCTGCCAGGGTTGAGGCTCCAAAGGACAAATCCCATGCGGAAGGGACTGTAAAGTATGCATCTACATGGATCCTTGCAGCTCTGCGTGACCGGGTATTCTTCACATTTGAGGAGGCATTTGCTGCCGTAGCCGAAAAGCTGGAATCCCTCAACGATGCTGAGTTCAAGAAGCGGGAAGGCACACGCCGCCTTGCCTATATAAATGAAGAAAAAGCATTTATGCAGCCTCTCCCTGTTAACGCTTATGAACCTGCCATCTGGTCAGATGCTACTGTCCCGACGGATTACTGCGTTACTGACGGCCTCAACCGTTATTCGGTCCCGTATGACCTGATTGGCGAACAGGTACAGTCCAGAGTAACCCGTGACACTGTGGAATTCTTTTACCACGGCAACCGGGTAGCGTCCCATGTCAGGCTGCACCACCGCCAGCCTGATCCGGTCGTAAAGACAGAACATATGCCTGACAGTCATAAAAAGTATCTGTCCTACAATAAGGATGCCTTCCTTGAATGGGCCGAAACCATTGGTGAAAACACACAAAAGGTGATCCGCGCTTTTCTGCAGGAAGGCCGTGCTCCGGAACAGGGCTATAAATCCTGCCGCAATCTTATGAAACTTTGCGAGAAATACGGCAGTGAAAAGCTGGAAGAGGCATGCAGAAGCATGCTTACATTCAGCGGTACTCCCAATATAAGATCCCTGATGCAGCTTCTGAAGACTCCGATTAGGCAAAGCACAGCCTCATCTCCCGCATCCGAGAGCCATGGCAGCCGCGGCATTACGCGCGGTGCTTCCCAGTTCAGGAAGGAAGGTGGTCAGTGATGCTTAACAAAGATATCCTGAACAGACTGAAGGAACTCCATCTTACTCCGATGGCCAACGAACTTGAGACCCAGATGGAACATCCAGAGGCCTACCAGACACTTTCCTTCGAAGACCGTCTTTCTCTTCTGATAGATGTACAGCTGGCATCCAAGAACGCCAATGCAATAAAGAAGCGGATCCAGGACGCTCATTTTTCTGAGCAGGCATCGATTGAAGATATCGAGTACCATACTGACCGGAAGCTTGACAGGGCTTTGATCGTCCGTTTGGCAACCTGCTCATACATCAAAGAGAACCATCACATCATTCTCAGAGGTGCAACCGGTGCCGGTAAGACATTCCTCGCAAATGCGCTCGGCAATGCGGCTTGCCGTAAGAAATACAAAGTTTCTTATACCCGGCTGCCGGATCTCCTGAATGAATTCCAGGTTGCCCGAACTCTTGGCACTTATGATAAGGTAAGGAACACTTACGCCAAAAAGGATCTGCTGATCATTGATGAATGGCTCCAGCGTCCGCTTCCCGAGCAGGAAAGCTATGAGCTTCTTGAAATCATCGAGGCCTGCTCAAAAAAAGGCGCGATTATCTTCTGCTCACAGTACGATACGGATGACTGGTACTATCGGATCGACTGCAAGCGCTCAGAGAAGGATGACAGCACTGTTGCGGAAGCTATCCTCGACAGAATCGTGCACAATAATTACAACATCTTCATTGACGGAAAGGTCTCAATGCGCAAGCGGCATGGTTTCTCACCTTGGGAAGAAAAGAAGGAGGAGGCCGTCGAATGAATAATGATTATCACATGATCCGTCTGGAGGAAGCCAAAAAGTATCAGAAGGCACAGCTGCTCGAAATGTACAACGATGCAGTTGAGACTATCTGGGAACTTCAGCGAATAAAACAAGAGCTGAAGGAAGAGATCGATCTCTGGCAGAAAGCTTACGAAGAAGTAGGCAACAAACTGTACGGATGAAGCAATTCAGCTTTTTGAAGGAGGCCGGGGTCAGGGGCTGGCCCCTGTTTTCCTTCCGAATGATGTAAGCTCAGTGGAGCGGTCTTTCTGCGTACAATAAATATCCGATACGGCAATACCTATGAGTTAATTCAGCTTTCCGCTATCGGCACGAATTGCACACGCAGAAAGATAAGCCGGTCAATGGGACCGTGGAATAAACCGGAGCGCCACTTTTTGGCGCGAGGATTTATGCCGCGAAAGCCCGTTGACAGGCGCAGAGCGGAACGGGACTCCAATGGTCTCCCCTCCGGAAATATTGATCTCAAACAGCGGAAGGATTGGTCAATTTGGGGTTCTTCCGCAATTATCCGTACTGGCTATTTGACAATATAAGTTTTGCGGCTA
>UQCM01000119.1 GCA_900539525.1 uncultured Blautia sp. | reverse complement strand
TGCTGCGGATATGGCTCCGAAGCCTGATACGATCAATACTATGAATGAGGAGGAACCGCAGAATGAGATTTAAGAGATTCAGTGCCATGTTGTTGGCACTTGCGATGTGCATGGGTGTGTTTTCGACAACGGTGTTTGCCTACTCCGATGAGAGTGCAACAACTACTACTACGGGAAAGGCAGAAACCGTGGAAACTGTCCCTGAGAAAACCGAAGATAAGACTTCCGAGGAAGTTCCCTACACCGTGACCGTCAATGAGGATGGCACGGTGGTTTTCTCTTTCAATGGTAAAGAATGGACTTACGGTGCAGAGGAATCCGAGGATAATAACATGGGAACTGGCAAGGTGGTAACAAGCGGTTCTCGTTTGAATGTGCGTACCGGTGCAGGTATGAATTATGAAATCATCGACCAGCTCCGTCCTGGCGAGGAAGTTGTGGTAGTCGGTGTTGAGGGTGACTGGTATCAGATCACTGTGCCTGAAAAGAACGGATATGTTCACAGCGACTATCTGGAACTGATTGAAAAAGCCGAGCAGAACAGCGAAATGGATATGGCGCTGCTTATGATGTTTATGAGTGCGTTCATGCAGAACACGGACACAAGCGAACCTGCCCTTACTCCTGACGGTAATCTGACTCTGGTTGACGATGTTGGTTCACCTACGAAAAGCGGAAAGCAATTCATTACTGCCGTTACCAAAAACGGAAACTACTTCTATATCATCATTGATCGTGATGATAAGGGCGAGGAAACCGTGCATTTTCTGAACCAGGTGGATGAAGCCGACCTGCTCAAGCTGATGGACGAGGAGGAAGTTACAGAGTTCACCAAGCCGGTTGAGGAAACAAAGCCGGAAGTGGTTGAAACAGTTCCTGAAATTACAGAACCGGCACCGGAGGAAAAGCCGAAATCTAAGAATATGCTCCCAGCGATTCTTACTCTGATTGTGCTTGCCTGTGGTGGTGGATTTTTCGTATTCAAGAAAGTCCAGGAAAAGAAGAAGGAACAGGAAGCGGCAAAGCCTGATCCGGATGCTGATTATGTGGACGATGACGAGGACTATGGGTACGATCCGGAGTTTGAGGACGACGATGAAGATAGCTCCGTCGATGAAGATGATAATGAACCTGTGTAAACAGGATAGGCTTGATGCCTGGGGCAGCCTTCGGGTTGCCTTTACATATAGAAGTAGTTTTTCAAAAACCGATGTGATATAATTTGTAGCATAGACAAAGTGACAAATCGAAATTGTGCGCCCAGATAAGGGCGAGTAGTCTAGCAGGTGGAATGCCTGTCTGGTAAGGTCTAACCAACCGCCAGTAGCGAGTCTTGGGTGACTGTCAGTAATGGTAGTTGCTAAGCGTAGACAGCGAGAAAATAGAGAGTGTGATTGAGCCTCGAAATTTTGACATTTAGAAGGCTGACGTTCTAATTTCGACGGAAAGCAATACAAATCAATTCGAATTGGTGAGAAATGGTTTGCTTCTGCGGGGTCAAAGAGCACTTTATGTTTTACATTGTGATTATTCAGTCAACTGGGGAGAGCCTATTGTTTCTTGCCATTGCAAGTATGGCAAACAACTGCAAAATAGGAGAATGTCAAAAGAACAGTAGGCAGTCGGATAGCTTCATAGTACTGAAGAAGTTGGGTAATGCCAACGGAGGAAAGGGAGCTACATAATAATGGTCTTTCTGAGGACACATCAACCGTACTCAGGGACGGAGGTATTGATGGAAACGAAATTAGAAAGAATAGCAGAAAGGATAAGAAAGAATATGAGAAAGAAATGGATTTTTACCGTAGCGGCATTTGCACTTGCAATGACCCTGACCGGATGCAGAGATAATGCGGCAGCCAGTATTCCGCAGCAAAGCAGCCAGGAGCAGACGAAGGAGCAGACACAGATGATCCCTATGGAGGAGGCACAGGAAGCGGCGTTAAAAGCAGCGGATATTGTAGCGGCAGATGCAGACATTTCAGCCACGACCTTAAGTGAGGTGGCGGGAGTGGCCTGCTATAAGGTGGAATTTACTTCCGGAGAGTATGCCTACGCCTACACGATCAATGCAGAGACAGGAGCTGTCATGGAAATGAGCAGCCAAGAACAGAATGCGCAGGCTTCCGGGACACAGACGGAGACGGCAGACCCCGCTGCCCCTGCTCCGGCACAGAATGCAACAGGTATCGGAACCGTGGATGAAGCAGCAGCACAGAAGATCGCACTGGAGCATGCCGGAGTGAAGGCAGCGGATGCAACGATCACCAAGTCAAAGCTTGACTATGAAGACGGACGTCAGGTATATGACATTGAATGGTATGCAGGCGGTGCAAAGTATGACTATGAGATTGCGACAGACACCGGAGAGATCATCAGCTCCGCATATGAAGAAAAAACGATGGAAGCAGACAGCAAGAACGTTACGGTCAGTGAGGCAGATGCAAAGAAAACAGCCCTTGACCGTGTAAGCGGAGCAACGGACAAGGATCTCTACGAATGGAAGCTTGATTATGATGACGGACGTCCGGAATACGAAGGAAAGATCATCTACGGTGGAACGGAATACGAATTCACGATTGATGCAGCGACCGGATCCGTAATGGAGTGGGATGCTGAGAAGGTCCGTTAAGACAGACAGGAGAAGTAGTTGTGTACAAAGATTATCAATGACCAGTTAACAGATTTATTTTATAACTTTATCGAGATGGAAGACCGTATTGCGGCCAATGACCGGTATGCAGACTTAAACAGCTCGGATATGCGGTTTTTGTCCGCCGTAGGAAAAGGTGTTTTAGGGGATGATTGCCTTATTGATTGTTCCCAAATTCCTATGATTTATTGTAATTATGATACACAAGATGTTGTAGATATAACACTTGATGATTTACAGGTGGGGGACGAAATCATTTTGGCTATTCGGAGTTCGGAAATAGAAAATCTTCAAAAGGAAGATGACAATAAAGCAAAAATAGCAGTTGAACAATTACAATTAGGTACACAGAGAATTAAATAATTTCCAGCTTGTCGAACTGAATCAATTTTACATAGCAGTCATGCACTACGGTGTGTGGCTGCTTATTTTTTGCGAAAGGAGCAGATGCAAATGAAATTAGTTTTGGCTGAAAAGCCTTCGGTTGCACA
>UQCM01000118.1 GCA_900539525.1 uncultured Blautia sp. | reverse complement strand
ATTACTAGCAGAAGGTTGAAGTATGCGGATTACAGAATGATCCGCATATTTTTTTACCCTAAGTGTTAGCAAGTTAGCGAACAAACGAACACAAAGAAAATATGAATATTATGTTGATTCATGGAATATATTACAGGGCTAATCAGTATAACAATAATATAGGTTTCAGAATAAGATATGAAGAAATTTAAAAAATATGAATACTTTTTGTTATAACTTTTCGACACGAAGCATATGATAAAAAGAAAAAACTGTCAGATTATGGAAAGAAGGTGAGAACACATGGCAAATGGAGTGATACATAGATGCACCAAGGAGTGCCCATACAACAAAAAATGCTTTGTATGCAAAACAGAGACGGAAGTATCAGGGAATGTTGTGGTGCTTCATAAATGTGCAGTTACGAAAGAGGATATTCCGATTCAGATAGGAAAAGCAGAAAATGCCTGTGTTTTATGATGGGCAGAACAGTAAACTTAATAATCGGACTAGCTTGTAAAGACAGCCACTAGGATGTGCTGATATTACAGTAGCCTACGAAACAGGGATGTTAGTAGAATGCTGTAAAAAATCAGGGGTTCTAGTGGCTTTCTTAAAGTCAGCCATTTTTAGCCAACAGCCTGTTTGTGTGACAGACTGTTGGCTTTTTTTGTTTCAAAAAAATGGAAAGCTGACGGATTAGGTTAATTACACAGGTAATTTTCTCCATTGCAGTGAACAAAGAATTAAAGATTTTCAGGAACAAAAGGGAGAACAAGTATATAGATGCCTGATTACGATACGCATTTGGATAATATTGATGTTCTTCTGATCGATGACATTCAGTTCAGCATTGGATGTAAAAATACCTAACCTTATATATTCTCTGCACACCTGATTTTATTTTACGAAAAATCTCAAATCACGAGGAGAATAAGTCATTAGGCATAAAAAGATGAAGTTTTGATGTATCTGAAAAAATTTTTGAAATTTATTTTTAATCGTGCAAAAAGTCTGCACCTTAAAAAATTATTCTTTAGTCACAAAGCAAGGGAACAGAAAGGAGGTGAGCGAGAGATGGCAAAGAAAAGCATGACACCAAGTGAGCGCAGGGAAGCAATCTTAAAAGTTCTGTGTCAGAGAAGACAGGACAAGATTGATAATCTGGCATTTGAGTTTGGCGTTTCAGTCCGGACTATAAAAAACGATATCGAAGAGCTGTCTCTCGCTTACCCGATTGAAACAGTTCGTGGCAGATACGGTGGAGGTGTAAAAGTGGCAGATGGATATTATGTCGGCCGCAATTACCTGAAACCGAAACAGCAGGAACTGCTCAAAAAGCTGCAAAGCACCCTTCAGGGTGACGATCTTGAGGTGATGAACAGTATCCTTCGTGATTTTGCTTTGTAAGAACTATATTTACGAGAACCCCACGGCCATGAGAGCCGAATGAGAAAGGATGAATTATTATGATGAAAATCTTTATCTGCAGCCCGTATCAGGGCAACATCGAGGAAAACAAAAAGAAGGCAGCATATTACGCAAAGATCGTTGCCAAAGCTGGGAATGTCCCAGTTGCACCACATATCTATTTTCCAACCTTCCTTGATGAGAAGAATCCCAACGAGAGAATGACAGGAATTGAAATGGGACTGGAACTCATGGATACATGCGATATGGTCTATGTTTTCGGTTTTGAGATTACGGAAGGCATGAGATTCGAACTGGAACATGCCAAGGAAATGAAGAAGCCTGTAAGACTTTATGACAGAAATTTTGAACAGATTTGTGTCAAAACGCTTCTGATTGATGACCGTGCCAGTGATGAGTACCGTTCCCTGATCAAGGGGCAGAAGCTCATGAGATAGGAGATCCGCCATGTCAGGAAGAGTAAATGTCCGTTACGGACTGAATCAGGGTGACCGAATTATGGTCACCCGTGGAAAAGAGAAGAAAAAAGCAGCCATTGTAAAGGAGTACCCGTTTCATAATCTGATGGATTGGGGAAAGTACAAGTCCAGTGTAAACAAAGTTGATGTGTATACAGGCGATGTGAAGCTGGCATGCATTTGAAAGGAGAGAACGCCATGAGCGAAGCATTATTATTGGTAGCCGAGGGCTACGAGCAGATTGCTGCCGGAATCAGAAAGATGATCGCAGCACAGAAAGATACATCTAAAAAGGAAGAGAAGCCTGTGAAGAAGGCAGAAAAGAAGGAAACTCCTGTGGCAGATACACCGAAAGATGAAGCTGCCCCGAAGGAGACAGCCGTTGACAGAAAGACGGTTCGTGCTTTCCTTGCGGACAAGTCCAGATCAGGAAAGACCTCGGAGGTAAAGAACCTGATCGAGCAGTTCGGTTTCCAGAAATTATCGGACGTTCCTGATGAAAAACTGCCGGAACTGTACGAGAAAGCACAGGTGCTTTAATGGGCGGCCACGCAAGATACTCACCATCGTCCGGCAAAAGACGACTGGAATGCCCACCATCATTATTGTTGGAGGAGCAGTTCCCAGATGAAGAGTCACCCTTTGCAGCAGAGGGAACTGCCGGACATGCGATGGCAGAGTATCTCATCAATAAGTATCTGAAGAAAAGAACCAAAAGACCTGTATCTGATTATTATTCGGATGAGCTGCTTGAAGCAGTGGATGACTATGTGGAATATAACATCGGCCAGATCGAACAGGCAAGAAAGGATTGTGATGACCCGTTCATCGGAGTGGAGCTGAAGGTCAGCCTTGCACACAGAATCAAAGACTGTTTCGGTACTGCAGATATGGTGGTGGTTGATTCCCATAAGATCCACATTATCGATCTGAAGCTCGGCAAAGGCGTGGTGGTTGATGCGGAACAGAATGTCCAGCTTATGATCTATGGACTTGGAGTTTTGGACATGCTTGGTTTCTTATATGAAATCGACACGGTGGAGCTTACCATCGTCCAGCCGAGGATCGAACATTTTTCCACTTGGGAGATATCAGCAGAAGAGCTGCTTGTATGGGGAAAGGACGTTCTTGAACCGGGAGCAGCAAAGGCTCTTGCCGGAGAGGGAGAGTTTAAAGCCGGAGACCACTGCCGATTCTGCAAGGCAAGATTTACATGCCGTGCAAGGGCAGAGGAATACCTGAAACTTGCCCAGATGGAATTTGCCGAGCCGGCCCTTATGTCGGATGAGGAAATTGCAGAGGTTCTTTCCAAGGCAGATGCCCTGAAGAAATGGGCAGAAGAGGTTTACACCTATGCACAGAATGAAGCGGTGGTCAACCACAAGGAATGGCCGGGATACAAGCTTGTTCTGGGAAGAAGCAACCGTAAATATACGGATGAAGATGAAGTG
>UQCM01000117.1 GCA_900539525.1 uncultured Blautia sp. | reverse complement strand
ATTTTCTCAATAGAACTTTCAAGGTTGTTTCACTGTTCAGTTATCAATGTTCTTTATCGTTTCACCAGACACAACTTCGACATGTTATCATGTTTTATTTGCTTTGTCAACACCTTTTTCAATTTAGCGTTTCACGACATTTCTTACTTTATCACTTTTCCAGTTGTTTGTCAACCGTTATTTCAAGTGAAACGGAGAAGGAGGGATTTGAACCCTCGCGCCGCTGTTAACGACCTACTCCCTTTCCAGGGGAGCCCCTTCGGCCAGCTTGGGTACTTCTCCAAAACTGCTCTACTTAAATTTGAAAGATTTATTACCTTATCTGCTGTTTAGGCAAAACGGAGAGGGTGGGATTCGAACCCACGCGCCCTTTCGGACAAACGGTTTTCAAGACCGCCTCGTTATGACCACTTCGATACCTCTCCTCGGTCAACGCAAGATGTATTCTATCATTACTTTTCTCTGCTGTCAACACTTAATTTTCTATTTTTAACTATTATTTTTGTAACTACTCGTTACTATTCACACGTCAGCCAATTCGAGGTGTTTTCTGTGAATGTAGCGAAGCGAAAGTCACGAAAAACCCGAGAGTAGCAACGCGATATGATGCAGAATGCATCATATCTGCGCATCGTGAAGCGTGTTACCGGTCACGGAGTGAACAGTAATTGCTGTTCACTCCGTATCCATTCCCTCCTGCAGAACCTCTGCGATGGTCAGATCCTCCGGCGTGGTAATTTTAATATTTTCATAGGAACCCTCGATCAGTTTAACCTTCTTCCCGGTTACCTTTTCCAGAACCATCGCATCATCCGTTACGGCAATGTCTTTTCTCTTCATGATCTCCGTATAGGCATCCATGATCATAGAATATGCAAAAACCTGAGGAGTCTGAACCATCCACACCCGGCTCCTGTCAGGTGTAAAGTCTGCAAATCCATGCTCATCGCTGATTTTTATCGTGTCCTTCACCGGCATACCAACCACACAGGCTCCATGACGACGTACTCCCTCCTGTGCCTTCTGAAGGATCTCCTGTGTAAGAAACGGTCTGGCACCGTCATGGATATATACAAAATCACATGTGCCGGCTGCCTGCAGCCCCTCATAAACAGAATGATAGCGTTCTGTACCTCCGGCAACAATCTGCTTAACTTTTGTAAATCCGTATTTTTCCACAATTTCTTTTCTGCAAAATTCAATCTCATCCTTACCCGTAACCAGAACAATCTCATGAATGAAGGGGCAATCCTGAAACTGACGCATGGAATAATACAGCACAGGCTTCTCACTGATCAGAAGATACTGCTTCTGTATCTTCGAATTCATGCGTCTTCCCTTCCCTGCCGCCAATACAATTGCTACATTTCTCTCTTCCATCGAATATCACACCCTATCTCTCTCCCAATTTTAAATTCGGCACTGCATTGAGCTCCAGACCGTGTCTTGTACCTGCAAGATATTCGTAATAGGCTGCCACACCAATCATCGCCGCATTATCCGTACAGAAAACAGGAGACGGATGATAAAACTTTACGTGGTTTCTTCTACATGCGTCCTCCATCGCCTGACGCAGCGAAGAATTAGATGCCACTCCGCCCGCGATCGCAAACTTGTCAAAGCCAAACTCTTTGACTGCCATCATGGAATGCTCTACCAGCACATCAATCACTGCTTTCTGGAAGGATGCCGCCACATCTGTTTCCACGATCTGCTCACCTTTCATCCTGCATCCGTTCAGATAGTTCAGAACAGCCGATTTCAGGCCGCTAAAGCTAAAATCATAGGGTGCATCTGCCACATGAGCCTTTGGAAAGACAATCGCCTCCGGATTTCCCTCCTTCGACAAACGGTCGATTTTCGGCCCTCCCGGATAGCCAAGTCCTATCGCACGCGCCACTTTATCAAAAGCCTCTCCCGCAGCATCGTCTCTCGTCCTTCCCAGAATCTCATATTTTCCATAGTCACACACCTTTACCAGATGCGTATGTCCCCCGGAAACCACAAGACAGGCAAATGGCGGCTCCAGATCCGGGTTTTCAATATAATTCGCCGATATATGGCCTTCAATGTGATGTACCCCTATCAGCGGCAGTTTCTTCGCATAACTGATCGCCTTCGCCTCAGCCACGCCAACCAGAAGCGCCCCCACCAGTCCGGGGCCGTAAGTGACACCGATCGCATCCATCTCATCCAGGGTAACACCTGCCTGCGACAGCGCTTCTTCAATCACCTGATTGATCTTCTCGATGTGCTTTCTGGATGCGATTTCCGGAACCACCCCGCCATAAAGCTTATGGAGCTCAATCTGAGATGAGATCACATTTGACAGCACTTCTCTTCCATTTCTGACTACTGATGCCGCCGTCTCATCGCAGGAGCTTTCAATTGCCAATATCAAAACGTCTTTTTTTTCTCCCATTGTTTTCCTCCCGTGCCGCAGCGCAAAAGCTTTTATCTGAGTTCTGATGCATACTGCATCATATCGCGCTGTTACTCTTCCTCAAATCGCAGCTCCACTGATTTTCCGTCTTTTCCCGGATACGTATCCGGAAAAATTTTTCTGACATCCTCGAGAAACTCCTCCGGACGCACCAGTGACGGACTGTAATGTGTCAGCCACATTTCCTTCACCTCTGCCGCTTTCGCCAGCTTTGCCGCTTCGCGAAACGTCATGTGTTTGTATTCTCTGGCCTTCTGCTCCTTGTCCGGCTCTCCATACATTCCCTCACAGATAAACAGGTCGGATCCCTGCGCATGTTCTGCAATGGACTGCACCGGTCTGGTATCAGTACAATAAGTAAGCTTGATCCCCTTTCTCGGCGCACCAAGCACCATATCCGGTGTGTAACGCTTCCCTTCCATTTCCACGATCTGCCCCTTCTGAAGAGGATTCCAGCATTTTAACGGAATCCCGGCAGCTTTTGCCCGCTCTGCATCGAATCTTCCTGCACGGTCAATTTCTATGGTATAGCCATAGCAAAGAACATTATGGTTTACTTTGAATGCCCGTATACGATACCCTTCCATTTCAAAGCTTTGTTCTGCCCCCTGGATTTCCAGAAACCTCAGTTCAAAAGGAAGCTCGGGAGCGATCACACGCAGCGCATTTACGACTCTTTCCAGCCCCTTCGGACCGATCAGCGTCAGTGGTTCCTGACGTTCTGCATTTCCCATCGTCAGCAGAAGCCCCGGCAATCCACTGATATGATCTCCATGATAATGTGTAAAACAGATCACATCGATCGGTTTGAAACTCCATCCCTTTTCTTTGACGGCAATCTGCGTCCCTTCGCCGCAATCAATCAGAATACTGCTTCCATTATAACGGAGCATCAGGGCTGTGAGCCATCTGCGGGGAAGCGGCATCATACCGCCTGTCCCTAATAAACATACATCTAACATTTTTACTATCCTTTTCTCTATGATAAGAGTTGCCCGACAAATCGGGTAATTTATAGTAACCTTTTTTAATTTGCACCTTGA
>UQCM01000116.1 GCA_900539525.1 uncultured Blautia sp. | reverse complement strand
TTTTGTCGTTGTGAGGTTTTCTGATTCTCAATATACTGTTTGATGACTTCCAGTGGAGCACCGCCCACTGTAGATACGAAATAGCTGTTTGTCCAGAGTGTCGGCATTTTAGTCCTAAGATACGGAAATTCCTCCCGCAAAATCTTGGAAGATATGAAATACTTTTCCTGCTCATACATCACCTTCTTCCTGCCACTTCCCTGACGATTAAAGAATGTAGTCGGAGATGTTTGAACAGATTTCCATGATATTGACATTGGATTTGAAATCAAACTGGACCTGAGCTCCGTTTGAGAATACCAACACCAACTCACTATCGATGTCTAACACGCCGGCGGTCTCAATACCGAAGTACTGAACTTTGGAATATGGATAAGAGAAGTAAGATACTTTCTTACCGGTGATTCCCTGTACGTTCACTACGAATACTCTCTTGTTTGTAAACACAACCTGGTCTCTGACTGTCTGAAATGCCTGAACAATGTTTTCATCCTTTTTGAGAAATCCTGCGATTTCCTTTCTCAGACCTGAGATAGAGATTTCCTTCAGATTTAATAAGTTTGCATCTCCGATAATTCCACCATGTACTGCTCCTGCCATTTTAATCCTCCTCCACATTCATATATTTGTTATCGATTAGACTCCTTTTCTGATGTTACCAGTTTACATCTAATGGCTGTGCAAAAATCCCGACATCCAAATGATCTCCGAGAGGGTTTTCTGCCCTGATCTGCCGGATCTGGTCTATTTTTCCCTGAAGCCAGCGCTGATGTCCGCATCGCACAATATGAAAATTCGAGTGATTAAATACGCCTCTTCCCCCAGGAGATATTTTTCATAATCTACTCGAATCAGCTCCTGCTCCCCGATTCTCTTCGCTGATTGAAATGCCATATGGCCAGCCCATCCTACATGACTGATCGTCCAGTCGCGATTCACCACATAGAGGTTATTCCCCGGTCTGGCTGTTGGCTTTTCTCCATCTCCGAAAGTGAATCCCTCATTCTCTGCATCCTGCAGAAACTTTCTGGCAATCACTTCATCTCTCAGATACACATACACTTTTCCATTCAATTTTGATAATTCAGTTACATTACGCATGTACTCATGCCTCCTCTTCAATCTATGATCCTATGAAGAGTGGCAGTTTCAGACAAAAAAGGCTCCCATCGTTTCCGACAGGAGCCATAAATCACAAACACATAACGCCCATCGGTCAAGCTTTAGCACCTTGCATTTGCAGGTTGCTGTGCGGTCATCGAGCTTGTCTCTCGCGCACTCTTAATAGGTCGCCTTTATTATAACGATCCTTCCGCTTATTTGTCAATCGACAAATAAGCCGCATCCATATCACTGGCAGGATCAATTCTACTCACAATCCTTCTCCTTACCAATTTTTCTTTTCGTTCTCACTACGATTATTTTTCTTACGCTCCTCAACCATCTTCACAAACCATTCTACCATAGCCGGATCCTGATGTGAGAAGAAACTTGAGGTTGCTGTGTCGAGTCCCGCAATCGTATTCATTTCCTCATCTGTCAATGTAAAGTCAAATACATTGAAGTTTTCTACCATTCTTTCATAGTGTGTAGATTTAGGAATGACTACCACACCTCTCTGGATATTCCATCTGAGCATTACCTGAGCTGCTGTCTTACCATATTTATCACCAATAGCTTTAATCACTTCATTATTGAAGCTATTCCTGCGCACTTCTCCAAATGGTGCCCATGCCTCTAACTGCACATCGTATTTGTCAGCATACTCTTTCAGCTGCTTCTGTTAATTAAACTGTCTTAAAAATTGTGGCATGAGTATTTCTGAAATGAAAGAATATATCAATCTTTGCCTTGCAGGAGAATCTACTATTCCGGAACGAAAAACCATTATACGAAGGGGTGGACTTATCTTTTTAGACTTTTGCAATCTCTACATTTTTACCCGCAAAGGCAATGCCATACTTTACGATTTCCTTGATTCCACGGTCCTTCATATCTGTATCATAGTGCTTATCCTCAATCTGCTTTAGCGCCTCAGCGGCGTATGCAGATAAACCGGCATCATCCTTTGTCGCTTTAAATTCCATGATAACGCCCGGCAAAGAATGTATCTTAGGCTCTAACACAAGATCGAATCTTCCCTCTCCGGATTCCCTGTTTGATCTGATGTAATATCTTGAGGACATGCCTGCTGCCAGTCCCAGCATCATGCCATGGTAAAAGCTTTCTGCTGCTCCATCAAAACAGCTGATGCAGGTGATCATATATTTCTGTATTGTAAACTCTGCGAATCTCCTTATTCGGTAACGCCAGCTCCATAAATGTCCCAAATTCTGTTTCAACCGCATCGCTTACAGGTTTTAAATATCCTGCAAGTAACAAGAAGCTGAAGATGGTATCTGTTCCATCCGTTATCCTCGGATAGATGACATCCATATTTAACGATGCCTGAACGGTCTGCCCCTGCAACAGCGCAAAAAGATTTTCTGCAATATCCGGTGTAAGAGATATCATGATCTCCCGGATGATCTCATTATCACTGGTATTGATCCAATATGGTTTCGCCTGACAGTTATTATAAAAATAATTGGCAACAGACCATGGATTATAGATTTCTGTACTTCCGAAACGATATCCATCGTACCACTCACGAAGTTCTTCCAGTTTTGCCTCCTGTCCGTAGTATGCTGCCATGGTGTTCACTTCATCCACGGTAAATCCAAAGTATCTGCTGTATTTCTCATCAAGTACAGAATTTACGATTGGATTATTAAGTCCACTAAACAGATTCTCTTTTGATACACGGAGGATGCCGGTAAGAACACCAAAAGCAAGAGAAGGGTTATCCTTAAGACCACCGGACATAAAATTACGCATAAATGTAATCACTTCATTATAGAAACTTCTGGAATGTCCCTGCCTAATCGGAGTGTCATATTCGTCAATGAGAATGACTACCTTAGACTGATGATGTTTTTCCAGCATACGTCCCAGATTCAGGAGTGCTCTGGTATACTCCACGTCACTCAGTTCATCCGACTGCATTCTGGACAAATAATCCTGTTCCACCGGATTAAGGCTGTCGCTTGTAAAAAGCTCTTCATGCCGCATAAATTCATCACGAATCACATTTTTAATTGCCGCATAAGTACTATCCCAATCCGAAAACTTTGCATCTTTGAAAGTGATGGAAATCACCGGAAATGCGCCTTGCATCTTCTGATATTTTTCACCGCATGCCCAAATCTGTTTATCTTTGAAGTAAATGGAAGTATCCTCTTTCGTTTTTTCAAAAAAGGTTTTAAGCATATCAAGAGCAAGTGTTTTGCCAAATCTTCGTGGTCTGGTAAATAAAATGACCGGAACCTGATCGTCAATCAAATCACGGATCAGAAGCGTTTTATCTACATAATAACTGTTCTTTACTACATCAAGGAAAAAATGAATCCACCCAATGCTTTTGCCAAAATCTTTTTTAGAATCTCCGAATCCTCCAGAAGCTTCTGAACAACTTCATCAGAAATGGAAGGTGTATCAACATCGCTATTTTATCCGTACTTATTTTATCATCCTTTCAGATCAGATTCACAATCTGAATATTTATAGTTTGTGTCAAGTAAACGTTGGCAATTATTCATTTTTCTTTATGACCAACATATT
>UQCM01000115.1 GCA_900539525.1 uncultured Blautia sp. | reverse complement strand
TTTTTCAGCACAGAGTTTTTCGGATTTTTTCATTCCAAGACGAATCATGATCAAAAATACAATGTCTGCCACTCCATCAGCAGTCAGAATAATTCCGGAAAACAGGATCATCCGGGTTACACTCAAAAAAGAATAGAGCAACATGGAAACACCCAGCGCAATAAATACCAAACAGCCAATAAGAATAATCTTCCAGCGTCCTCTCTGGGCTTTTTTCAGTCTGTAACTTCCCTTTATCTTCCAGATACTGTCAACCAGTACCAAGGCTCCCAGTAAATATGGCAGGATTTTGATCACGATCTGCGGTGTAAAGAAAAGAAAAATTCCAAGCACCATGACGATTACACCCGTAAACAGATCAAGAATCGTTGCCTTTTCCTTCTCAGCTGTATAAATAACAATATGATAAATACCGGAAGCGATCATTACCAGTCCGAATACAATCTTGCAGATAATGTTTACGGTCTGGTCCGGAACCAGGAGCAGACACAGACCAAATGCCAGATAAAAAACCGATGATAAAATCTCGCTTTTTAAAAAATCAGAAACTTTTTTCCCCATAACCTTTTCCTCCTGACTGTATGATAGCAAGTCCACACCCACTCTTATTGCTTTTCGCAATCTCCACAGGGGAGTTACTTGATTCGGTTAAAATATATGTAAATTTTCCACCAAAATATTATTGACGTAAGAAAAACCACATGGTATTTTATTTTTGGAAAAAATGAAAATTATTTTAAAGGCAAACCTGTTGAAAGGCAGGGTCGCAAAGCCAGAAGGGACTAAAGTCAGAAAGTTTGACCATGTCAGCCGGTTGCCACTGTTTCCATATCATCATAATATATGGAAAAGATGTTTGAACAGAAGAGATTCCGATACCTTTTATACTATATAGATGTGTGATTTTAGAGAAATATAGTAGGGACACTGGCAAGATTTTGGCAAGTGTCCTTTTTGTATGCAAAAATGGGTAACAAAACTAGCAGGGACAGGTTCTCTGTATACAGATAAAAGCAGGATGAAGAAGGCATAAGACGAAGAGAGGACTTTTATAAAATGAAAAATTATGAAGACAAAATATATTCATTAGGTGAGACTGTAACGGGGCAGACACAGGCCATGTCACAGGCCGTACAGAAAACACTGGAAAATAATGGCGGGGTAGGTATAATGACAGGATCTTATGACCAAAACCTGTCTATTTTGTCTGTGAATAATCTGCTGTTGCATAGTACAGGATATACATTCGATACTTTCATGGAACAGACAAAAGGCTCATTGAGAAACTTCTTTTATGACGAGGAAGATATACTGGAGCGAGACCGTTTTTTGCAGCTTCACGGAACAGGGGAAGCACAGATCCTTGCAGCAGACGGTACAGTGAAAAATGTACGGCTTTGTAAAGAGGATGCGACAGATGAGGCGGGCAGACAGATCTGGGTTATGTCCGTACAGGTCAACTGGGATCATGTAAATTTGGCACTGCTCAATGAGGCTATCTGTTCCGGCTTCTGGTATTTTGACTGTGACGAAAACAGTGAGATTGTGAATGCAAACTGGAGTCATGAATTCCGAAAAATGCTCGGCTATCATGACACTCTGGACTTTCCGAATAAACTGGAATCCTGGTCAGATCTTCTGCATCCACAGGATAAAGAAAGAGTAATGGTGCAGCTTCAGGCGGCAATTAAGGATAAGACGAACCAGATAAAATACCAGGTAGAGTATCGTATGAGAATGAAGGATAATCAATACCAGTGGTTTCGGGCATCGGCAGAAGTAATACGCCGTCTGGATGGTTCTGCCAGCAGGATTGCCGGGATTTTTATTAACATTGATGGGGAGAAAAAAGAAATCATGCAGGCACAAAAATCTGCTGCTTTCCACCGGGCTTTTACGAAAGCAGATCTGTGCGAGTATTATGTGAATCTGGAAGCGAATACTTTTGATACCTTTAAGGTTGAACCGTCCCTGATGACCGTCTTTGAACAGAGTCGTACATGGGATGAACTGATTCGGCATTTTGTGGATTCCTATGTTGTGGAGACAGATAAGAAGGCGGTATCCTCTTTTTACGACCGTGGTTATATTGCAGAAAGGCTGAAGGGTCTGGAAACCGAATTGGCTTTGGAGTGCCGTATCACTCTGAATGGAGAAGAACGATGGGTCCGAAATGTGGTCATACGTGGCGAAATAGAGGATTCAGAATATGCCATGATCTTTCTGCGTGATATCACAGAGGCAAAGGTAGAGAGCGCACGGCATCTGCAGATGGCAGCGGATAATGCTTCCATGGAGCAGCTGATTCAGAGTATTGTGCGTCTGGTTGACCGCTTTGTTGTCTGTGATCTGGAAAATGACAGATATGAATTCTACAATCTGAATGGACAGATGATATATAAACCTCTGGGATTTTATCATGATTTTCAGATGCAGGTTCTTGAAAAATATAAGACACTGGAACCATTGGAAGCTATAGATATCCTGATAGCCCCGGATAATATTCGGAAAAAACTGAAAAGTGAAAATGATATTTATAAGTTTGAGTATTGCAGCCTGGATGAAAAGACTTATAAAATCGCTTCTTATATTCCCTTGGAATGGAAGAATGGAAAGCTGGAAAAGGTATTGCTGGCATCCATGGATGTGACACAGGAGAAGAAAGCAGAGATTGAATCCCGTCAGGCACTGAAAGAGGCTTACCGGTCCGCAGAAAATGCAAATCGTGCGAAAACAGAATTCCTTTCCAATATGTCCCATGATATCCGGACACCAATGAATGCGATTGTGGGTCTGACGGCAATCGCAGGAGCAAATGTTGAGAACAAGGACAGAGTCATTGAATGCCTCGGCAAGATCACAGAATCAAGCCGCCATCTGCTGGGGCTGATCAATGAAGTATTGGATATGGCACGTATTGAAAGTGGAAAAATGACACTGGCACAGGAAGATTTCAATCTGTCAGAGCTGGTAGATAATCTTATTACACTTATGGAACCGGTGCTTGATGAACATAAACATAATTTTGATATACACATCAATCGTATTGAACATGAGGCTGTCTGTGGTGACAGCTTGAGGATTCAGCAGGTATTTGTGAATCTGATGAGTAATGCGATCAAGTATACACCGGATGGTGGAAATATTACTTTTTCGATAGAGGAAAAACCCAATGGATTTTCAGAACTCGGATGCTATGAATTTACGATTGAGGATAATGGAATCGGTATGTCACCGGAATTCCAGAAAATCATGTTTGATCCTTTCAGCCGTGCAGATGACCACCGGACAACCAGAGTTCAGGGAACCGGTCTTGGAATGGCAATCAGCAGAAATATTGTGAACCTGATGAATGGCACTATTAAAGTGGACAGTACCTTGCACAAGGGAACTAAAATCACAGTAACAATTTATCTGGAGCTTCAGAAAAAAGAAAAAGAACAGGACAGAGATCTGATGAATCTACCGGTTCTGGTTGTGGATGATGATAAGACATGCTGTGAAAGTACAATTTCCACACTGAAAGAAATCGGTATTACAGGTGAATGGGTTCTTTCTGGCAAGGAAGCTGTTGAACGTTGTTATGCACGTCATGAGTTAAAAGATGATTATTTTGCTGTTATCCTGGACTGGAAGATGCCGGAGATGGATGGTATAGAAACTGCCAGACAGATTCGGAAAAGGATCGGGAAAGAGATTACCATCATTGTACTGACATCCTATGAATTCAGCGAAATTGAAGAAGAAGCAAAGGCTGCAGGTGTAGA
>UQCM01000114.1 GCA_900539525.1 uncultured Blautia sp. | reverse complement strand
TTGACGGGGCTAATGTTTCACTTATTTTGGGACATTTTCAAAAATGCTTGACACTACAAAATTTCATTTTAGTTACTGTTCCGCCAGGGGCTTGCGTACTTTCTTTCGTGTGATCTCCACAAGGTTCAGGGCTGTCATATCCACCAGGGCCGTTTTCACATGATCACGGCGAAACTCTGTTTCCAGTACCTCCATCAGTTCCTCTTTGTTCTCATCTGACGTCAGATTGATGAAATCCACGATGATGATCCCCGAAAGATTCCGAAGTCTCAGCTGCCTGGCGATCTCTTTTGCCGCCTCCAGGTTAATCTTCCGGAAGGTTTCCTGTTTCTGCTTCCCGCTATCACATTTTCCTGTATTGACATCAATGACCGTCAATGCCTCTGTGGGCTGTATCACCAGGTAGGCACCGGACTTCATCCATACACGCTCACTTAATGCCTCCTGAAACGCACGCTCGATACGGTACAGCTTTGCAAGCGGAAGAAGCGGATCTTCATATATGACCAGCCTGCCAAGGTCCTCCGGCTGCCTCTCCTCCAGATACTTCTGCATCTGTTCGTAGAGTTCTCTGTCATCTGTTACGATAGAGAGCCCGCTGTCATAGGTATCCCGCAGAAGAGAGAGCCATGATCCTGGTGTTTCATACATTTTTGTAAAGCAGCTTCTGTATTTCGCCTTCTCGATCATGGTGTCACATTGAGAGATCAGACTTTCCGCTTCCTTCAGAATCTCCGCGTCCTGTGCATCTTTCGCATTTGTCCGTACGATAAAACCGTATCTGCCGTCTGAGACAGAAGCGATCAGCTGTTTCAGCCTCTCCTTCGTTTCGCGATCCAGCTTTGCGGATACACCGATCTGTTTTTTTCCGGTGGTAAGGACCAGATATTTACCGGTGAAGCTTAAGTTTGTGGTAAGGGCAGGCGGTTTCGTCTTCAGAGCCTCCCTGCTGACCTGCACCAGCACTTCATCACAGGCCACCATGGACGGTGAATGGATCTTCTTTGTATAGATGGGGGATTCGCAGTCATCCAGCGGGTAATAGCATGGAAAGCCCTTTTCGATCTCGATAAAGGCCGCGCCGATATTCTTTACGACCTTCTGTACTCTTCCGATATAAATATTCCCAAGCAAAGAAGATTCCTCCCCGTGACAGGTCAGCTCGCATATCCTTCCATTTTCCATCAGCGCTGATACGACTCGTTCTTCCTGCCTGGTGATGATCAGTTTACTCTCCAATTTCTTCCCCCAGCTCTTCCAGCGATACCATATTTCCGTCGTACAGCTCCACCCGGTTTACCAGCAGGGCAAACGGTGCAAGCTCTGTGCCCAGCCAGGAGGCAAAAGCCTCCATAACCAGCTCCGGTTTCAGATTGCTGGCACTGCCCGATGACAGGCGCATGAAGATCTCACCCGTTTCCTGCAGCTTCAGTATCCGGATCATCGGTCTGATATCCACTTCTTTTTCATTTTTCTTTGTCTTCTTTGTCACCGTTATCTCAGGAAGTGCGGCAAATTCCGAAAGCTTTTCTTTCCAGTCACATCCCGGCTCTTTTCCTTCACGGAAGCTGACCGTATAGTCTGCATAGGCTACAAGTGCCATGGCATTATTTGCCTTTCCCTCCGGAATCTGCCGGAAGGAAAGCACACGCATGCCCTCTACCATCACATCATTCAGACGCTTCACTGCTTCCGCTGACGGAACAGCTTCTGTGATCTCTATGTCCATATATTCCCCGTCACTGGTCAGCCCGACACCCAGCGGAGATGCGAAGGACATGACCATATGCGGACTGAAGCCCTCTGTGAATTTAATGGGGATCTCCGCCCTGCGTATCGCTTTCTGAAAGTAACGCATGATATCCAGATGACCGATAAATTTCATGACTCCATGCTTGGAGAATTTTACTCTAACCTTCATAGCATACTCCTCCTTCATAGGACTTTGCACCACAGCCGGAACAGCCCATGCGGCAGTTCGGTGTTACGGTTTCTGCCTGTGCCCGCTCCCATTCTCTCCAGAGAAATTTCTTTGTCACTCCGATATTGATAAAATCCCATGGGAGAATCTCTGATTTTTCCCGGACACGGACCGTATAGAAATCAGGATCCACACCCGTCTCGGCAAAAGCAGACATCCAGAGATCATTATCAAAATTCTCGCCCCAGGCATCATAAAGAGAGCCCTTCTCGTAAGCCCGCAGGATAGAGGCACCGATCCTGCGGTCCCCTCTCGCCAGGATCCCCTCCAGCACGGATACATCGGCCTCATGCCAGTTGTATTTGATACTCTTTTTATTTAACTGCTCCTTAACCTCCTGGTTGACGATCCTTGCCTTCGCCAGAAACTCCTCTTTTGTATTCATCGGCACCCACTGGAAGGGGGTGAAAGGCTTCGGCACGAAGAAGGAAGTGCTGACCGTGATCTGACACTTTCCGTTCCTCTGCTCTTTGGGGATTTCATAATAGCGTCTGGCAATCTTTTCCGCCAGATGTGCGATATTTTTCATATCCTCCCCGGTTTCTGTCGGAAGTCCCAGCATGAAATAAAGCTTCACCCGGTTCCAGCCGCCTTCAAATGCCTCTCCCGCACCTTTCAGAATATCTTCCTCTGTCAGTCCTTTATTGATGACATCACGAAGACGCTGGGATCCGGCCTCCGGTGCAAAGGTCAGACTGCTCTTCCTGACATCCTGAACCTTACTCATGACGTCCAGAGAAAAGGCATCGATCCGAAGGGACGGCAGTGATATATTAACTCCCTTTCCCTTAAATTCATCGATCAGATAATTCACGATCCCCTCCAGATCAGAGTAGTCACTGGAGCTTAGAGAGCTTAAGGAAATCTCCTCATGCCCCGTGTTTTTCAGCATATCTCTGGCATACTCTTTCAGCATCGACAGCTTACGCTCTCTGAGCGGACGGTAAAGCATCCCTGCCTGACAGAAACGGCAGCCGCGGATACAGCCTCTCTGAATCTCCAGCACCACTCGGTCCTGGGTAGCCTTGATAAAGGGAACGACCGGGGCCTTCGGATAGTAAGTATCTGTCACATCCATCACGATCTGCTTTTCTATCACAACAGGAATATCGTCATATACCGGTTCAAAGGCAGCGATCGTTCCATCTTCATGATAGGAAACATGGTACAGTGACGGCACATAGATTCCCGGAATCTTCGCTGCCTCATGAAGAAAGGCTTTCCGTCCAAGCTTCTTATCCCGGTATTCATTATACAGATCGATCAGCTGAAAATATACCGTTTCCCCTTCACCGATATAGAACATATCAAAAAAGTCTGCCAGCGGTTCCGGATTGTAGGTGCATGGTCCACCCCCGATCACGATGGGGTCCTCTTCGCTGCGCTTTTCTGACAGCAGAGGAATGCCGCTTAAATCCAGTACCTGAAGGATATTAGTGTAACACATCTCATACTGGATGGTGAATGCGAGAAAATCAAATTCCTTAATGGGATCCTGTGATTCCAGGGCAAACAGCGGGATCTTTCTCTCTCTCATGATCTTATCCAGATCCGTCCATGGGGAGTATGCCCTCTCACACCAGATATCCTCACGGCGGTTCAGCATATCATAAAGGATCTGGATCCCGAGATGTGACATTCCGATCTCCATCACATCCGGAAAGCAGAAAGCAAAACGGCACTCCACTTTCTCCTTATCCTTCATAACAGCATTGACTTCATTTCCGATATATCGGGCAGGCTTTTCAATCTGCAGTAATATTTCATCATCTAAAGCTAATTTTCGCATAGCGTTCTCCTGTAATTTTCCATATTCCTGACTGCTCAGAAAGGCAGTCTCAAGTAACACTTGTAAAGTATACAACATTCCATCTTCGAAAACAAGTGGTGTAACTGTTCACTCAGTGACCGGTAACTGAAAATCATGTCCATTTGTCCCTTGGCTCACCAACATGAGTTGCCCGACAAATGAGCCTTACGTCGATTTTTCCGTGCTTCGCACTCT
>UQCM01000113.1 GCA_900539525.1 uncultured Blautia sp. | reverse complement strand
GTGTCTTATATCCCCATAGCTAAAGCTAGGGGTTTTACGACACATTTGATAAATAACCTGAAACTCATTTTTACCAACTTTTATTAAAGTCATAGGAACAGATACCATTATTACTGAAGAATCTTTTGACTCACATACTTCAATTTCAAAATTATCCGGAATATCCTCAACACTTATCTGTTTTAATACAGCTTTGGGGATGAATATCGGAACAAATCATCTCATTTCCCATACTAAAACTCCAAACTATCCGCATTGAGCAGAAAATATTTCATGCCCATAATCACAAATCCTTCCTCATTTCTCCAAGGCTTTTTCGTTCCATTCACTATAACAATCTTCTTAAATGAATCCGGAATATGTCGAAATGAATTAAGTTCCTGCGTCTGCTTTTCCTCAGAGGTCATATCATAAGCCACCTGAATGTAATATCTCTGACTGCCCTGGTTCACTACAAAATCAACCTCTAACTGCTTATGAACCCTCTTTCCTTCACTATTCTTTGCAAATACATCCACAATACCAACATCCACATTGTAACCACGCACAAGCAACTCATTATAAACAATGTTCTCCATAATATGCGTAGGCTCCTGCTGTCTGAAGTTCAGTCTGGCATTTCTAAGTCCAACATCTGAAAAATAATATTTCAGATTTGCACCCACATATTTTCTACCTTTAATATCATACCGGTCCGCTTTAGAAATCAAAAATGCCTCTGCCAAATAATCAATATGGTTAGATATAGTTTTATTGCTATAATTACTGCCTCGTTCACTTTTAAAGGTATTTGATATTTTGGTTGGATTTGTAGGGGCTCCTATGGCAGAAGCAAGAATATCCACCAAAGTTCCAATCTCCTCAACATTTTGAATTCTGTTTCGCTCTACCACATCCTTGATATAAACATTGGTAAAAATATTTTTAAGATACTCAGCCTTTTGGCGTTCCACAGAGAATTGTGCTACCTGTGGCAACCCACCGTATATCATATATTCCTCCCAAGCATCATCATAATCTCCATCAAAAGCCGCATAAAACTCCGCAAAGGACAACGGATAAATTCTAATCTCATCTCCTCTGCCCCTAAATTCAGTTACAATGTCGCTAGATAAAAATTTAGAATTACTGCCGGTTACATACACATCAATGTTGCTGATACGAAGCAGGCTGTTCAGCACTTCCTCAAATCGTGGCATAAATTGTACTTCATCCAAGAGCAGATAATACTTCTGGTCATCTTTCATTACATCTTTAATATGATGATAACACTTCTTTGGATCTCTCAGCTCCTCATTTTCAATACCATCTAAAGCAATCTCAATGATGTGGTCATTATCTACACCACTCTCCAATAAATATTTCTTAAACAACACAAATAACAGAAATGATTTGCCGCATCTCCTGATTCCTGTGATAATCTTAATCATTCCGTTATCTTTTCTTATCTTTAACTGTTCAAGGTATGAATCTCTCTTAATCTCCATAATATAGCTCCTTGTTTTTGTGCATTGCACGATTTTTGGTAATTTTATTTTACCACTAAATTATTTTTACTTCAATAGCCATTACTATTTTTTGTGCATTTGCACTTTTTTATGTAGCAATTATAGAAGATATGCAAAAAGGATACCTACACCATGTACTATAACACGATGTAAGTATCCCTTTTTCTTGATAGCTACAACAAAAATAGATAAACTCTCAGAAATTAATCAATCTTTTCTCCATATCTATGATTTGACGTAGATTCCAAACACCACAAATCTTCTCCGTATGGAATATCCAATATTTGTCCACACAAGAGCTAATTTAGTCCTACCTAAATATCAAATATTAAATTATCACCTCTTTTGCGTACACAAAGCAGCTTTCAGATACATCAGCGGTGCAAAACGAAAACTTCCCTTTGCGAGATTTACTTTTCGAATCTCACCGGCAAAATCATATATATCCTCAAACAGGTTTTTGTCAGCGACATCAAAGGCAAATTTGAACAGTTACGATTTCATCGTATAGTATAGCACAAAACTACATACAAGAAAACAATATCCCCCGGAAACCGGCAGTCTCCGGGATGTTTGTGTAACTGTTCAGAGCCATTCAGATTGATAAATATTTTTCTTGGGGATCCCGCTCACCAAAGGCAACTTTACAGTATCCGGCACCAGTACCCGAAGCGCCCTCTCGGATGGCGGGATACGGCTTCTTTAAAGACAGGGAATCCGAACATATTTGCCATGAACAGTTCCTGGTTTTCATGGATGCCGGGAATGCCCAGAAGGTATCCGCCGTCTTTTCTTTTCCCGAACAGCAGATGACGGTAATTACAGAATCCATGCATCAGGAAGCTGTTATTTCCGGTCCGCCAGTTTCCCTGAAGGATGAAATTCAGCTCCCGGGGTGTGATCTGTATGCAGTCTGCCACTTCATCGTCTGCAAAGGGCCGAAAATGCGGATATCGCCTGCTCATATACTGCCACTTCTGATCCAGATTCACTGCACAGGGAGCAAAGCGCGGACAGTTCTGCCTCATCACCGGGCATGCAGCGGCTTCCTGGGTGTGCAGCATCCCCGAGGTCTCCCCTGACTCCGGATCCTCCTGCATTTCCGTACCATACTCTTCCGTATTTTTCTCCGTTGTCTCCTTCATTTCCGTACCACACTCTTCCGTGTTTTTCTCCTGCACTTCTTCTGACAGTTTTTCCGGATGGCTTACGGCTGCTTCCGCCTGTTTTTCTTCCGAAGCTTTCCCATGGATTCCTCCTGATATCTCCTCCGTATCTCTCTTTACTGCTTCCATCGTCTTTTCCTCCGGTGATTCCTCACAGTTTTCTCCTTCTGCCTTCTCCGGTTTTTTCTCTGCTGCCTCCATCTGATTTTCTTTCTGAACCTTCTCCTGACTTTCTTCCTGTACTTTGTCCGTGACAATCTCCCGGACTCTCTCCTGATCCTCTTTCGTCTCCCCCTTCCGGCTTTCCTCCTGCTTTTCTTCCGAAATTTCCGCCCGGCGTTCTTCCGGAATTTCCGCCCGCTTCTCTTCCTGTTTTTCTACCCGCCTCTCTTCCGGATTTTCCTCTCGTCGCTCTTTCGGAATTTCCTTACGCTCCTCTTCCCGTTTTTCTTCCTGCCTCTCTTCCGGCTTTTCCTCTCGCCGCTCTTTCGGAATCTCCGCCCGCTCCTCTTTTCGTTTTTCTTCCTGCCTCTCTTCCGGAATTTTCTCCTGCTCTTCTTCCCGGCTTTCTCCCCGTCGCTCTTCCGTCTTCTCTGTATGTACCTTCTGCGGAAGCTCTGTCACCAGTCTTGCTGTATCCACACTCTCCTCATCGAATACCGTCAGATACTTCCGTCCCCCGCCGCTTTCCACCCACAGTCCGGCAAGCTGTTCCAGCGCATAAACACTTTCGCCGATTTTCTGTGCCTGTGTCTGGATTCTGGCTTCACATGCGGAACCGCGCCTGTACATTTTTCCAAGAAAAATCCCCAGAAGCCAGCCGCTCTCCCGAACAAATCCATAAATGTTCAGAGCCTCGTCCTCCTGGGGAACCTTTTGCAGGTGCACCTGAATCCGGCATGTGCCGTTTCTGGATTCCACCTTTGCAAATCCTGTATTTTTATTCTTCTTTCCGTTGGTATACTCATAGATATAAGCAACAAAACGTCTATATTCCGACAAGTCTCTTCCTCTCCCCGGTTTACTCAACGCTACTATATGCTTCTCTCACTCTTTTTATTCCGGAAATCCAATGGATTTTCCTATCGAACAAGAAACGACTGCCCCGCAGCGGTTATGTCACAGATCTTATGCCGGTAAGGTGCGGATTCCGGAAGGTTCTTATATCGGGAGATGATGCTGTAATCATCCCAGCAGTGCATCGGGAAAACCGCATCTACCGCCACATGCTGCAGAAACCAGGTCATCCCTTTTGAAAACTCCATCTCCTGACGGGGATCCAGCACCACAAAGGCCGCATAGATTTTTCTTCCGCGCAGCTTTGCGATCTCATCCCGATAGGCTTTTCTCATCCATGCATTATTGTCCTCCGGCTCATTCACCCAGGTCCAGTCATTTAAATCACCGGAATGGTAAATGGTTTTCCCGTCGATCTTCACCAGAAAAGCGACCCCTTCATCGGTGGATCTCAACGTCTCGATCATCAGGGATGCATCCCCTTTGCGCTCTCCCGCTCCCATAAAGATCGTGCGTTCCCTTAATTCCTCCGGCACACGCTTCTCCCAGATATCGTCTGAAAGGAAATAATAGACGTGGGGATATTTCTTTGCCAGATTGAAAATACTGGCCGAAAAATGATCCCCGTGCCTGTGGCTGGCAAACACATACAGCGGCTTGTACGGGGACAGCTCCGGTAGTTCTCCCTTATAGTAGTCAAACAGCAGATAGCCGGACACTGTCTCCACCAGAAAAGAGCTGTGGTAAATATACGTTACGTTCATGTTTTTACCTCGCAAATATGATGTAACTGTTCAGAGTCATGCAGATTTATAAATATTTGCCCTGGGGAGCTTGCTCA
>UQCM01000112.1 GCA_900539525.1 uncultured Blautia sp. | reverse complement strand
AGAAATATGGCTCTGGGATATAAATCCCAGAGCCGCTTTGTCTACAGTCTGAAGCAAGGGACTCTTCCCTTGCTTTCTCATTATTTCTCTATAAATGAATTCGGACTAAAAATTGGTTTTGCAGGTATTAACTGTTCAATTCCTGCTCACTGATCACTTTTCCGTCTCTCCAGATTCTTTCCAGATCGTAGAAGAGTCTGTTCTCTTCATCAAATACATGTACGATCACATCGCCGTAGTCCAGCAGTATCCAGTTTGCCGTCTGGTAGCCCTCGATCTGCTTCGGATTCACACCGGCTTTTCCAAGGGTCTCTTCTACATTGTCAGACATGGCCTGTACCTGGTTGCGGTTGGTTCCGCTGGCGATGATGAAGTAGTCTGCCAGTACGGAAACTTCCTCGATGTTAATGATTCTGATGTCTTCTGCTTTCTTTTCTTCCAGTGCATGACACACCAGCTTCGCCATTTCCTTTGCGTTCATATCCTTACTCCTTTCTGCTTCCGTCGTGTTTCATCAGCTCTGCATAGTATTCATAGGCTACCTGCGTCATAGAATCGATCGGCTTTCCCTTTGCTTTCAGATAACTCAGCGTATCTCTCAGAATCACATACATGGCACGGTCGATATCCTCAAAGGCCAGCCTCCGGATCTCCTCCAGATTCGGAGCCGCATTTCTGTGAGGCTCGATATAATCAGCGATATAGACGATCTTCTCCAGAAGCGTCATTCCTGCTTTTCCTGTGGTGTGGCAGGCTATGGCACTCAGGATCTCCCGGTCTTTCACGCCATATTTTGCTTCCGCAATATGTGCCCCTACCTTCGCATGCAGCAGAAACGGGCTTTCCTGCTCTGCCCGGCTCATTTCGATCTGATGTTTTTTACAGATCTTGATCTTCTTTCCGTCCGGAATACACTTTGCACAGTCGTGAAGAAGCCCGGCAACCTGCGCTCTTTCCAGATCATACTGGTATCTCATAGCCAGAGCCGCACATGTATAACGTACCCCCTCTGTATGTTCAAAACGGTTTTCATCCAGATGTTTTTTCAGTTTATGCTGTATTTTCTTTAAATGATATTCACTCATACGATTTTGTGATTTCTCCCCTTTCGGTGTTTCGCTATTCATCTGCATTCGAGATAAAGATGATGCTGTCTGATATAAGCAGCCACTGCTTCCGGCATATAGTATCTAAGGGAGCGCTGCTGCCGGATGTGACTTCTCAGTCCCTCCGAAGAGATCTCGATATTCGGGGTATCCAGCTTCAGGATCCTTGCATGATATTTTTCTGTGAGATAGGAGATCTGTGTATCCATCTCGTCCATTGGAACGTCATTTCGTACCGCTGCCAGGATCGTACACAGACGACAGATCTCTGCGGGCTCCTTCCAGGTCTCGAACTGGAACAGAGAATCCGCTCCCATAATAAAATAATAGTCGGTATCCGGATGCTCTGCTGTAAGCCTCGCAAGAGTCTCCTTTGTATAGGTGTATCCATCCTCATGCGTTTCTGCCAGTGACAGTACGAAATGAGGATTGTCCGCGATCGCCAGAGACACCATATCCACGCGTTCTTCTGTGGATGCTCTGCCGGTACGTTCTTTTTTGTGGGGCGGATTCCCGGATGGCATAAACAGAACGCAGTCCAGTCCGAACTGCTGGTATGCATTTTCTCCCAGGATCAGATGCCCGATATGAATGGGATCAAAGGTACCTCCCATAATCCCCACTTTTCTGCGCCTGTTTTCTGACATGGCTACCCCCTGTATCCTCCGTTACGGGAGAATGATTTTTTTCTTATCGTCTTTTCCCTCTTTGTAGAGGACGATCTTCTTTCCGATCACCTGTACCACCTGGGAACGTGTACGCTCGGCTACTGTCTGTGCCAGTATCTTCGGATCATCCAGGCAGTTCTGGAGCACATTGATCTTGATCAGCTCTCTCGCCTCCAGTGCCTCGGAAATCGCCTGCGTGTTCTCCGGTGTCAGGCTTCCCTTTCCAATCTGAAAAATCGGATCCATGGTCATTGCCAGGCTTTTCAGATAAGCTCTCTGTTTACTTGTCATATCTTTCCCTCATGTTGTAACTGTTATTCCGGACATCAGACCGGCTGTGGCCTGTTGTCCGGAACGGTCGGTCTATTTGTAATAATCAAATACCAGTCCGTACATACGAACTGTATCTCCTTCCTGGATACCGGCTTTCTCAAGCTCGTCCAGAATTCCTGTTTCCTTTAAGAAGCGCTGGAAGAAAGCGAATCCTTTTTCTGACTCCAGATTTGTGTAACCCAGCATCTTCTCGATCTTCGGTCCCTCTACGATATAGGTGTTTTCCTCCTCCGCGGATTTCTCGACGGTATAAGGCAGATCACTGTTGATGGCTGCATCTTCCGGGAAGTATTCCTGTTCGAAGATCACCGGCTCCTGCGGCAGCGTGTCAAGGATTTCCCTCACGCCGTACAGAAGCTCCTTTAAGCCCTTACCGCTTACTGCTGATATCGCAAAGACCCGGATTCCCTTCGGTTCAAACTCATCACGGATGCGCTGTACCGGATCCTCATCCTCCCCATAGACGGCATCGATCTTGTTCGCCGCGATCACCTGTGGTCTTTCTGCAATCTCCGGATTGTAGGCGCGAAGCTCCTCATTGATCTTGTAAATATCATCAACCGGGTCACGCCCTTCCGTGGATGCCGCATCCACCATATGGATGATGACACGGGTACGCTCGATATGGCGCAGGAACTCATGTCCCAGTCCGACACCCTCCGATGCTCCCTCGATGAGTCCGGGAATATCAGCGATCACAAAACCTCTGCCGCCATCCAGATCCACCACGCCGAGATTTGGATTCAGGGTGGTGAAATGATAGTTGGCGATCTTCGGTCTTGCATTGGTCACACGGGAAAGGAGAGTTGATTTTCCCACATTCGGGAATCCCACCAGTCCCACATCGGCGATCACCTTAAGCTCCAGCTTCACCCACAGCTCCTGGGCGCTCTGTCCCGGCTGGGCGTACTTGGGAGCCTGCATGGTGGCTGTGGCATAATGCATATTTCCCTGGCCGCCCCTGCCTCCCTTTAAGATGATCTGTCTTTTATTTTCACCGGACATGTCGGCAATGACCTTTCCGGATTCTGCCTCTTTGATAATCGTCCCTTCCGGCACCTTCAGGACAAGATCCCTGCCGTTGCTTCCATGGCAGCGCTTCTTTCCTCCCTGCTCACCGTCCTGGGCACAGAACTTTCCTCTATGGCGGTAATCTGCAAGTGTGTTCAGTCCCTCATCCACTTCAAAGATAATGTCTCCGCCTTTACCACCGTCACCGCCGTCAGGTCCTCCATTCGGCACATACAGCTCCCTGCGGAAGCTCACATGTCCGTCACCGCCTTTTCCGGAACGGATAAAGATTTTGGCTCTGTCTGCAAACATAAGTTTCTCCTTTATATTAAAATGGCTTCAAACCAAACTGATTTGAAGCCACATCTGTTACTCTACAACCGGAACGATAGAAACCTGTTTCTTATCTCTTCCTTTTCTCTCGAATCTTACAACACCGTCAACTAAAGCAAATAATGTATCATCACCGCCGCGTCCTACGTTTACGCCCGGATGAATCTTTGTTCCACGCTGTCTGTAAAGAATGTTACCAGCTTTAACGAACTGTCCGTCAGCTCTCTTTGCTCCTAATCTCTTTGACTCGGAATCTCTGCCGTTCTTTGTAGAACCAACTCCCTTTTTATGGGCGAAGATCTGAAGGTTCATCTTTAACATGTCCTACACCTCCTTGAATATCAGTTCAATATATTCATTACCGTAATCATTTTGAATCGCCTGTAAACCCAGAATCATAGAATCCATCAGTAACACTGTTCTGTCCGATATCTCTCCTTCCAGAATCAGCTCAACCAGACCTTCATCCTGCCTTACAGCAAAATCATCTTCCGTGAAAGACTCTATGGAATTAATGGCATTTACCGTCAGTACCGATACTGCGGCACAGATAATATCCTCTCCGTCCTCTGCATATCCTGCGTGACCGGTCGAAAGAAAACCTCTGTACTGCCCTTTGGATTTATGGATCTCAATCGTAATCATTGGAATTAACCGTTGATCTTTTCAATCTTAACCTGTGTGTACTGCTGTCTGTGACCGTTTTTCTTGTGATATCCGGTTTTTCTCTTGTACTTGTAAACGATTACTTTTTTCGCCTTACCGTTCTTTACCACGCTGGCAGTTACGGTTGCGTCAGCTACGTCAGCTCCGACCTTCAGTCCGTCGTTGCTTACTGCAAGTACCTGGTCGAATGTTACAGTCTCGCCAGCTTCTACTCCAAGCTTCTCTACGTTAATGATATCGCCCTCGGCTACTTTGTACTGTTTACCACCTGTTGCAATAATTGCGTACATATGGCACCTCCTATTATCATTACTCGCTAAATATGGTGGTTATTTGCATAACACTTAAACCTCTTTATGCGGCATCCTATGTATAGTAGCATATTCTTCAGATTACGTCAACTACAAAATTTCATTTTAGTTACTGTTTATAAGCCATTTATGATAATGTCCTAGTATACCACATATGAAAATGTCTCAGA
>UQCM01000111.1 GCA_900539525.1 uncultured Blautia sp. | reverse complement strand
AGGAATACAAATTATCAATTATTACGGAAGCAGTAACCAGTGGAATAAATCCAGATGTAGAGATGAAGGATAGCGGAAGTGTATGGTTTGGAAATATTCCTATAAATTGGGAAATGAAAAGATTAAAGTATGTATTCCATATTCAGAAAGATATTGCAGGAGAAGAAGGACATACTGTTTTGTCAATTACACAAAGAGGAATAATTCCTAAAGATTTTTCTAACAATGAAGGACAGTTTGCAAATAGCTATGCAAATTATCAGTTAGTCCATAAAGGTGATTTCGCAATGAATCATATGGATTTGCTGACCGGTTGGGTAGATATTTCAAAGTACGAAGGAGTTACAAGTCCTGATTATAGGGTTTTTGTATTAAATGATAAGAATGGTATGTGTCCAAAGTATTATTTGTATATGATGCAAATGTGTTATAGTGCACGAATTTTTTATGGATTAGGACAAGGTGTAAGTGGTATGGGAAGATGGAGACTACAAGCAGATAAGTTTTTGAATTTTTATATTCCTATTCCACCATATGATGAGCAGAAGAAAATAGCTGATTACATAACTGATAAGGTAAATCATATTGAAGTTGAGATTGATAAAAGAAATAAACTTATTAAGAAATATCAAGAATACAAAAAATCCCTCATTTACGAAGTTGTCACAGGCAAAAAGGAGGTGTAGCTCATGTCTGATTTTGATGTAAAAGAGAAACGATTTGAGGAAGATATCGAAGACTATCTGACTCATCATGGTGGATATACCAAAGGTGATCCAAAGAAATTTAATCGTGAATCAGGACTTGATGAAGATACTTTTGTTGAGTTTATTAAGACAAGTCAGCCTAAGAAATGGGAAAGATATGTAAAAATTTATGCGGAGAATTCCGAGAAACAGATCATCGAACGTTTTAAAAGAGAAGTAAAGACAACGAATCTTTTGAATGTGATGCGGCATGGATTTATGGACAGAGGAATCAAGTTTTATCCGATTTTCTGGAAGCCGGAGACTTCTTTGAATGAGACTACACAGATGCAGTATGATGCGAATATCCTTCATTGTACCAGACAGCTTCATTATTCTGTACATAATGAAAACAGCATTGATATTGTTCTTTTTGCAAACGGCATTCCGGTGGTATCTATGGAATTGAAATGTCAGTTTACAGGACAGGATACAACAAATGCGATTAATCAGTATAAGTTTGATCGTGCCGGTAAGGATGCGATTTTTGCCTTTAAGGAAAGGGTATTGGTACATTTCGCTGTAGACCTTACCAATGTTTATATGACTACAAGACTTGAGGGCGCACACACTTATTTCCTGCCATTTAATCAGGGAAGTAATGGCGCCGGAAAAGTAGGTGGCAAAGGTAATCCGGTAAATCCAAATGGATATGATACAGCTTATCTTTGGGAAAGAGTACTCTGCAAAGACAGTCTGATGGAAATTTTACAGAAATATATGCACTTGCAGCAGGAGTACGATAAAAATGGAAATCTTGTGAAAGAGACTATGATTTTCCCAAGGTATCATCAGCTTGATGTTGTTACAAAGCTGTTGGAAGATGTAAAAAAGAATGGTTCAGGTAAGAGTTATCTGATCCAGCATAGTGCAGGCTCAGGAAAGTCCAATTCGATTGCATGGCTGGCACACAGACTTACCGGACTCCATGATTATGAAGACAATAAGATTTTCCAGTCAGTAATCATCGTTACTGACAGACGAGTGTTGGACAGTCAGTTACAGTCTACAGTATATCAGTTTGACCATGTGGAAGGTGTGGTTAAGAAAGTAGATAAAAATTCGGGACAGCTTAGAGATGCAATCAATGATGGTGTAGGCATTATTATTACTACATTACAGAAATTCCCGGTAATCTATAAAGAAGTGGATTCTGCAAAAAAAAGATTTGCGATTATTATTGATGAGGCACATTCTTCGCAGACCGGAGATGCAGCGAAAAAGTTAAAAAGAGCATTAGCTGATACTGAAGAAATTCTGAAAGAGTATGCCGAGATGGAAGATGAGGACGAGAGAAACCGCAAGGATGATGAGGACAAGCTATTAGACGAACTGGCAGCACAGGGGATGCATAAGAACTTATCATTCTTTGCATTTACAGCAACGCCAAAAGGAAAAACATTGCAGCTGTTTGGTCAGAAGGATGCGGAAGGAATCTACAGACCTTTCCATATTTATTCTATGAGACAGGCAATAGAGGAGCATTTCATCTTGGATGTTTTGCAGAACTATATGACCTACAAAATGTACTATAAGATTGCCAAGATTATTGAGGATAATCCGGAATTTGATACAACAGCTGGTTCAAAGGCAATTATAAATTATGAGACACTGCATCCACATAATATCTCTCAGAAGACTGCCATTATGCTGGAACATTTTATGAATGTCACAAGACATAAGATAGGTGGCAGAGCGAAGGCTATGGTTGTTACACCATCCAGACTTCATGCAGTACGATATGTGCAGGAATTTAAGAGACAGATAAAAGAAAAAGGACTGAATGACCTTGAAGTGTTAGTCGCTTTTTCCGGTGAAGTGAAAGATAACGATGATGTGTTTACCGAAGAGGGAATGAACAAGGATAAAGAAGGCAAGACAATAAAAGAAAAGGCTTTGCCGGAAACATTCCATGCAGATGATTATGGAATCCTTGTTGTTGCAGAAAAATATCAGACAGGCTTTGATGAACCACTACTTCACACCATGTTTGTGGATAAGAAATTGTCCGGTGTAAAGGCAGTACAGACTTTATCAAGACTGAATCGTACTACAAGAGGAAAAGTAGATACCTTTGTACTTGATTTTGTGAATTCAGCAGAGGATATCAAAGCATCTTTTGAGCCATTCTATGAGGAAACTGTGCTCTTGGAGGAAACAGATCCTAATGTTGTATATGATATGAAGAATACCTTGGATGATTTCAGGGTATATCAGAAATCAGAAGTGGATAAATTTGCGGATATTTTCTATCAGAATGAGAATCAATCAGCTGGTGATCTTGGAAAGCTTCAGGGACAGTTAAGACCAGCAATAGACAGATATGAAGTGCTTGAGGTTGAAAAACAGGATATATTTAAGTCTACCTTGGCAAGTTTTAACCGTGTGTATGCCTATATTACACAGGTATGCAGATTATTTGACAAGGATATTCATAGATTCAGTATTTATTCAAAATTCTTATACACAATGCTTCCTAAGGGACATGGAGGAGAGAAGATAAATATTGATGACAAAGTTCTTCTTGAATACTATAAGCTGGAAAAAGACTTTGAAGGTCCGATAGAGCTTGAAAGCACAGAAGGCGGATATACACCTATCTCCGGTGATTCCGGTCATAGAGAGCCTAAGAAAGACCCGTTGACAGTAATCATTGATAAGATAAACGAAAAGTATGGCACTCATTTTACAGAGATGGATAAAGTTCTTGTTCAGATGGAAAATGATTATGCCAATCAGGAGAAATGGCAGAGCTACGCAAAGAACAATGACAGGGCAACATTTATGCTGTTATTTGAAAAGGATTTTCCGAATATGGCAGCAGACAGATATGAGCAGAATGACCAGTTTTTCAGAAAACTGTTTGATGATCCTGATATGATGAGGCAGGTAATGGAGACTGTAGGTTCTGTATTGTATGAGAGATTGAAGAAGAAATATATCTTTGATCCAAAGTCGGGAGTAATTGAAGAGGCGACACCGGAGACTTATGTGGAAGATACATATTTGACGAAGAAATAAGGAAGTGAAAACATGCAGTTAGGATGGATAGATTTTTCAAAAGAAGACCGGCAGAAGGCATTCGATGTGATTAACCTTCTGAGTGAACAGGGAGCAGTCGATGAACTTGGAATCGGCGTTATTCGTGATGCTTTTGCCAATTATTTCTTTCCGGGGACATCTACCATCCAGACTAGAGCAAAGTACTTCCTTATTGTTCCATATATGTTAAGGGAGGCTGTTGATGGCAGGTATGGAAAGGATGCAAATAGAGTTTTAAGAGCTATAGATTCTGCTGAAAAAGATTGTGGCATCAGATTGTTAGAAGCAGATCCCAAGGCAGAAGGTGTTATTGGAAGTCGTGTATTGCCAAAGGGCTGGGTGGCAAGAAAACCATCAGATATCTACTGGAATGGAATTCGTACCTTTGGAATATTCTGTGATTATGGTCTGTCTATACCGGAGTATGTTTCATTGGCGGTAAAGCTAAAAGAACAGAAGTCTGTCAGCCGGTTGGGAAACAGGAATGATGATGCAGAGGAAAATGATAAGGATGATTCGGATGCAGGAGACATCGGCAATATTAGATTCTGGAATCTTCCGATTTATCATGATGATTGGAGAGACAACCTTACAATAGAGCTGACGCAGGAGGAAGCATTCTATCTGGATAAGCAGATTCAGAAGTCAACGAAAGGGTCTCTTTTGGAATATGTATTGAAAAATCGTATTGATTTGAATGAATATGATGATTTTGCTTCTTTAACGGCTGAACTATCGGAAAAAGTAGGTGAAAAGCTGGCATATATGATGAAGCTTGCCTGCGATTTTAATAATCTGGTGTATATGGCGAGAGTAAGATACAATGTCATGCTTTCAGAAGACGAGAATACATACGCAAATGATGAATGGAGCAGGTTGCTTCCGGATATAAGGCATAATGCGACAGTAGATCTGGATGCAGTGTTTGGAGAATT
>UQCM01000110.1 GCA_900539525.1 uncultured Blautia sp. | reverse complement strand
TATTGAAAAAATCCTTGATTTTCAAGGAAAAAAGACTTGACTAAATAGGGAGGAAATGATTCATGATTAATGATAAGAAGGTATTGTTCAGTGGCATGCAGGCAACGGGAAACCTGACGCTTGGTAATTATCTGGGAGCATTGAAGAACTGGATAACCTTAAGTGATGAGTATGAGTGTTTTTACAGTGTGGTAGACCTGCATTCCATTACGGTGCGTCAGGATCCGGCTGTGCTCAGGAAAAGGTCAAGGGCACTTCTGATGCTGTATATTGCAGCAGGTCTTGACCCGGAGAAGAATTGTATTTACTATCAGTCTCATGTGTCGGGACATGCAGAGCTTTCCTGGATCCTGAACTGTTTTACCTACATGGGTGAATTAAACCGAATGACGCAGTTCAAGGATAAGTCTGCAAAGCATGCCGATAATATCAATGCAGGTCTGTTTACCTATCCGGTGCTGATGGCAGCAGACATCCTGCTTTATCAGGCAGATGTGGTACCTGTGGGTATCGACCAGATGCAGCATCTGGAGATTACCAGAGATATTGCCCAGAGATTCAATAATATTTACGGGGATGTGTTTACGATCCCTCAGGCATATATCGGAAAGACGGGTGCCAAGATCATGAGCCTTCAGGATCCGACAAAGAAGATGTCAAAGTCCGATGAGAACCCGAATGCCAGCATTTACCTGATGGATGATCCGGATACCATTATGAGAAAGTGTAAGCGTGCGGTTACCGATTCCGAGGCGCAGATCCTCTATCGGGACGAACAGCCGGGTGTGAAGAACCTGATCGATATCTACAGCACCTGTACAGGGAAGACACCGGAGGAGACCGTGAAGGAATTTGATGGAAAAGGCTACGGTGAACTGAAGATGGCAGTCGGGGAGGCTGTTGTATCCGTGCTGAAACCGATCCAGGATCGTGTGGCGGAGCTTGAAAAAGAAAAGTCCTATATTGATTCTGTGATCAAAAATAATGCGGAAAAGGCAAATTACTATGCAACAAAAACACTGAGAAAGGTACAGCGCAAGGTAGGCTTTCCAGACAGAATAAGGTAATACATAAGATTGCAAAGGAGTGATAAGTATGACAATTGATGAACTGATTGCGGTTCTGGAAATGCAGGAAGAGATTTTACAGTTTTCTCACTTCACAAATGAAGATGCATGGGAGCTTGGGAATGTGATCGTGGCTGAGGCCAAGAGGAGAAAGCTGCCCGTAGCTGTGAGTATCCGTCTGAATAACGGACTTACTGTTTTTCAGTACACGGCTGACGGAATCACGCTGAATGATGAAAAATGGATGACCAGAAGGCAGAACACGGTCATGACACTGGAACGAAGCAGCCTTCATACTTACATGATGCTCCGTAAAGACGAGGAGGAGCGGGCAGACTGGCTGTCTGACAAGAAGGATTACGCAGCCAGCGGCGGAGGATTTCCTGTCCGGGTGGAGGAAGTAGGCGTGATCGGAACGATTCTGGTATCCGGCCTGGATCATGTGTCGAATCATGACCTGATCGTAAAGTCCGTCAGCCGGTATCTGCATATTGACGAAGTGCCAAGGATTCGTAGTGAAATGTAGGCACTTCAAAGAATCCATTCCATATCCGGTGGAAGAGGCGAGTGAAAGCTCATCTCTTTCCCGGTTACAGGGTGACAGAATTGTAAACGATGAGAGTGCAGTGCCTGGCGCTGCATTCTTTTTTGGTGTAGAGGAAATGCATCGCAGTACAGAAAGTCACCCACCAGAGGATGTCCGATCTCCTTCATATGGACACGGATCTGATGTGTACGCCCTGTTTCCAGCTTCAGGCGGACGAGAGAACAGCCATCCTGAAATCCAATGCGCCAAAAATGCGTCACCGCAGGTTCACCATGTTCAAAACTTACACAGCGTTCGATCGCAGATCCTTCTTTCCGGGCGACAGGCGCATCAATGGTTCCCTGATCCGGCACGAGACCGGAGGCGATGGCCAGGTATTCCCGGTGAATCTCTCTCCTGGCAGACATCTGTGAGAGCAGGGCGGCACTGTACATATGTTTGGCGATGATCAAAAGTCCGGTCGTATCACGATCCAGACGGTTAATACAGCGATATACAAAAGGAATGCCCTGGCTGTGAAAATACCATGCAATACCATTTGCCAGCGTGTTATCATAATTGTTAATGGAAGGGTGAATAGGGGTATCTGCCGGTTTATCAATGACCATCAGATCCTCATCTTCGTATACAATGGAAAGGACCATGGGAACAGGCAGGATATTTTCGGAAGCTTCCTCTTCAAGAAGTGTGACTGTAAGCAGATCACCGGCGTTCAGACACTGGTTCGTGTATGCCCATGCTCCGTTCAGACAGATGCCCCGGTCTGTCCGCTTTAAATGGGTAAGGATGTGCCTGGAATATCCCTTCTTCCGCAAAAATAATTCGATGGAAATGTCGGCTTCTGCCGGGCTGATTGTATATTCGAAAATTCGTTTCATAAACCTCATGTTCTGTTTGCAGGAGCAAACGCCTTTCTTTCCGGTGTGTCTTTTCGACAACTATACGGTATCGCGGTCAATGTGTCAATGGCTGAAATGAATGAAGCGGCAGGAAGGGTTGTTAAGCAGAAAATATATAACAGGTTAAAGTGCTAATTGTTTAAAGCGTTGCCAAATTTCGTGAAATGATGAAATACCTGTTTCTTTATGGATGAAAATAATGTAGAATAATGTAAATGAGCCAAGGGACAAATGGACAGAAAAATCCGAAGGCATCATGTAAACGAAATGTAAAGGAGATAATTTGAACAATCATGGAAAGAGAAAAGTTTGGTTCCAGGCTGGGCTTTATCCTGATTTCAGCGGGATGTGCCATTGGTCTGGGGAATGTCTGGAGATTTCCCTATATTACGGGAAAGTACGGAGGAGCTGCTTTCGTGCTGCTGTATCTGTTTTTCCTCATTATACTGGGACTTCCGATCATGGTGATGGAGTTTGCAGTGGGCCGGGGAAGCCAGAAGAGTGCAGCCCTGTCCTTCGATGAGCTGGAGCCGAAGGGAACGAAATGGCACTGGTATAAATGGGGGGCTATGGCCGGTAACTATCTGCTGATGATGTTTTATACCACGATCGCAGGATGGATGATCTTTTATTTTCTGAAGATGGCTACGGGGCAGTTCGAAGGATTGAATACAGAACAGGTGCAGGATGTTTTTGTCAGCCTGACAGGGCAGCCGGGGCTGATGACTGTGTTTATGATTCTGATTGTGGTGATCGGATTTGGAATCTGCGCCCGTGGGCTGCAAAATGGTGTTGAAAAAGTTACAAAGATGATGATGCTCTGTCTGCTGGGATTAATGATCGTGCTTGCAGTGCGTTCGGCATTGCTGCCGGGAGGGGAAGAAGGACTGAAATTTTATCTCTCCCCCGATTTCGGAAAGCTTTTTGAAGCCGGTGCCGGTGAAGTGATCTATGCAGCGATGGGACAGGCGTTTTTTACTCTGAGTCTTGGAATCGGAGCTCTGGCGATCTTTGGAAGCTATATTGGAAAAGACAGGGCGCTGACGGGTGAGGCTGTCAGTGTAACGGTACTGGATACAATGGTAGCATTGATGGCAGGACTTATTATTTTTCCGGCATGCTTTGCCTATGGCGTACAGCCGGACAGTGGCCCCAGCCTGATTTTTATCACTTTACCGAATGTATTTAATGCCATGGCGGGAGGAAGGCTCTGGGGAACTCTCTTCTTCCTGTTTATGTCCTTTGCGGCGCTCTCTACCGTCATTGCCGTATTTGAGAATATCATATCCTTTGCCATGGATCTGACGGGATGCTCCAGAAAGAAAGCAGTTGCCTTTAATCTGGCGGCAGTCATCCTTCTCTCTATGCCCTGTGTGCTGGGATTTAACGTGTGGAGCGGGTTTATGCCTCTGGGGGCGGGAAGCAATGTGCTGGATCTGGAGGACTTTATCGTCAGCAACAATCTGCTGCCGCTGGGGAGCCTTGTCTATCTTCTTTTCTGTACCAGCAGGATGGGATGGGGATATGACAATTTCCTAAAGGAAGCCAATACCGGAAAGGGTATGAAGTTTCCGAAATGGATCAGGGTATATGTATCGTATATACTGCCGTTGATTGTAATTGGAATTTTTGTGATGGGATATTATACGAAATTTATAGGGTAGATAAGCATAAGAAAGCATAAAGAAGCTTTTAACCCTTCTCAGGATTTATGAAATGATTTCTGGAAGTGAAAAGATGTTTTTCAGATAGAATAACCCCTGCTGAAGGAAGCAGGGGTTATTCTGAATGAGGGTAGATATTTCTGGAAAACTGCCATCTGATTTACTCTCGCACAAGTACTTTTTCAATTTCTGCAATGTACATCGTATGGTAATCTTTGTTCGGATACCATTTCAGATCAGGCTGTTCATCCAGAAAGCAATCGGGCCTGTATTCCTGTGCATAAAGCTTTCTGCAGATCAGAACAGTATTTGCTTCTTCAAAATATGGTGTGGTTTCTGCATCCGCAACCGTGAGACCGGACCTGGCAATTTTATCTTCATCGCGGCCGGAGACACTTCCAAGATAGCTGTAGGTCTTGCGGAAGGATTCATCCAGTACAGAAAGAGAGAATGTCTCTGAGGCATCAATAAATTCCTTCGTATAACGCTGAGGGCGGATCACTACAAAAGCGACGTTCTTCCCCCACATAACACCGACTCCACCCCAGGAGGCGGTCATGGTATTTATCTTTTCATCCTTCCGGGCAGTAACCAGCATCCATTCCTTCCCGATCATGGTAAATGGATTCTTCTGTAATTCTTCCGGTTTCCATTCTTTAAAGCTCATAAAACAGTCCTCCTATTCTGACTTTTATTCCGCTATTTATCATCCCACAGGTTTCAACGGCTGTCAATAGGTTTATATGTTCATGGCTCCCCTGACCATTTTGCCCCCATGATGCCTTCGGATTTTTCCGCGCTTTGCGCTCCAAAATCCGAAAAACATTTTATGAGCATTTGTCCCCTGGCTTCATAAAAATGTATTAACAAATGTTTTTTTTTGTGTTAATATAATAATATGAGTTGCCCGACAAATGGACAACCAATAGCACTTTGAAAACTTAACACATTA
>UQCM01000109.1 GCA_900539525.1 uncultured Blautia sp. | reverse complement strand
AACCCGTGTTACCGCCGTGAAAGGGCGATGTCTTAACCGCTTGACCAAGGAGCCAAAGTTTACTTAAAATACGCTCTTACCTCAGCGACATTTATGATTCTATCATAACTCAATTTATTTTGCAAGCACTTTTTTATATTTTCTCACTTCAGGTTACTATTCAGGTTACTATTCACACGTCAGCCAGTTCGAGGTGTTTTTTCGCGCTTCGCGCTCCCAAAATCCCTGGCATTATCATATCTGTGCATCGCGAAGCGTGTTACTGGTCACGGAGTGAACAGTAACAACTGTGAGGGCTGTCTTTACAGACAGCCCTCACAGCTCTGTCATTTCACAATCTTTACTCCCTGCTTCTGTCCCTTGCCTTTCATCAGGCGTGTGTATGCTTTCCAGGCTGCTTTTGGCACTTTAATCCTGCATTTTTCATGAATTCCCCTGAACGCTCCCCTGCCGATTTTTTTCAGCACTTTCGATTTGATGACGATCGCCTTTAACTTCGGATCTCCTGCAAATGCTGATTTGCCGATTGACTGTACATTGCTGCCGACCGTGACTCTGGTAAGCTTTTTATTCGCCTTACATGCATTATTTGCAATCTCTGTAACCATGAAGGTGATTCCATCAATTTTGACTGTGGATGGTACTGTCAATTTACTGTTTGTCTTCTTTAACGGTTTAAGAAATGTGACCGTACCGCCTGAAACGTCCGCTTTCGTAATTTTATAATATGCATTTTTACAGATATGTATACTTCCTTTCTTTGGAAGCACCTGTACAGGCGGCCTTACCGGTGGTTTTTCACCGCCTTCTCCGGGTTTCTCTTTGCCAGGCTCCTCTTCAACCGGCTGCAGTCCTGCAATCGCTCCCTGAAGTTCTTCAAGCACCTTCATCCGCTCCTCATCTGTGGCTGTTCTGTCTGACTGAACCTCCTTCGCTTTCTTCAGTGCCGCCTCAAAGATCTTCCATGATTCAGCCGAATAGCGGATCTGCTCCCTGTTTTCTGCCTCACTGACCGCTTTTGCCAGTTCTGCTATTGCCGGAGAGATGCCTCCCTCCAGCCGGATTTCATAAATGTTCGTAGCTGTCTGATCCTCAGACTGTACGATAATACGAAGCATCTGCTCTTGATCAACAGGAACTGTTGTAACAGCAGCATTGTCTCGTGCCAGGGCCTGAACTACCACATCACTTACAGAACCAACAGAGCTGCGATATCCCTCAGGATCATATTCCCCGGAGACAAATCCTTCTACCGGACTGCCATTAATCGTCAGGGAATCCAGAACTGCTGTGGAATTCCTGCTGTATCCATATGCACTCGTCCAGATTTCACATTCTGTCAGGCCTACACATTTTCCTGACTGTTGTGTCATGGTTATGCGCAGTCCGACTGCATCCTGAGGCGTCTGTAAGGTAAAGACGGTTTTGGCATTTACTACAGATTCTGTCTGCGTATAAGCTACCTCTGTATAATTCACGCCATCTGAAGAAAGATACAGGTTTACCTTTGCAGGAACACTTACATTACTGTCTCCAAAGAACCAGAGATTCAGATACTCAAGCTTCTTCACCTCATCCCAGGTAAAGGTGATGGAAGCACTGGGATTCAGAAGATAACTTCCATAATTTGTCCAACGCATATTTGCATCACTTAGTACATCATTGACTCCGTCTACAATCGATTCCAGCCGGTCTGCCGTCGGACTGCAGCTTTCCGTCAATGTTTTATAGACAGGCGCTGCGTTTTCCGGCTCCAGCACCTCCCCTTCTGCAACACGGACCGTCGACGTTACCGGCCACTGCTCTCCACCCGGGAGTGCCGCTGTTCCTTTTACTGTAACAATGCTTCCCACTTCCGAAAATGCACCATCCAAAACCTGTTCCCAGTCTACCGGATACGCACCGTAAAATCTTCCGTTTGGCAGGATACCCGGCAGGGTTTCCGGCAATACCGGCGCCACATTCACAGCTGTCGCTCTGGAATCATTTGCGATTGCCGCAATGATTTCCTTCACATGGATCACTGCTGACACGCGGATCGTCTGCCCTCCCATTTGCATGGTTCCATAGATGGTGTAATCTCCCGGCATTTGGAAAACCTCTTCAGGAATCGTCTCCCATTCCACTGTCCCGCGGACAGCCGTTCCATCGTTCATCCTACCGGTGACCTCTTTCTGCAGTTCCGGTGAGGAACCGATTTCTACCGTATATTCATCCGTTATATCATATTCCTGAATATACAGTCCGGTCTCTTTTCCGCCTGTCGTATCCACATAGATACTTGCACCTGCCAGTCCTGATGCCTGTGCACGCAGGGTAAATCCTCCGTTCTTCTGTGTACTGCGTACGATCACAAGTGCCTTTCCACTGAATGCGTCAATATTTGCTGATGTATCGCCGGTCAGTACAGATTTCTGCTGAAATTTATCAATGGTAGACGGATTTCCATTGTCTACACCCACAATGGTTCCGTTTCCTGTCAGTGTAAAACGGATATTGTCTCTTGCCGCACTGACAAAGTTCCCGTTCGCATCCTCGATTTCAACGGAAATATAGCACAGACTGGAACCGTCCGCCTGAATCTCCTCCTTTTCTGCTTTCAGATTCAAAGACGTCCCTTCATCACTATTGGTAGTTACACTGTTCAAGCCGATGGTTTTCTCAATCAACTTGCCGTTTTCATCATATGCCCTTGTACTCAGCGTGCCTTCCTCGTACCTCACATGGAACTGTGCTGCCATTCTCTGCCATTCATAGCTTTCATTTACCGCAGTACAGAGAGTCGTGTTGTTCGACTCATTGCTGTAGGTAGCATACTCATGTCCGGCCGCCGTTGTCACCGTGTTTCTCGTCGAAGTGCCCACCAGCTTTCCATTCAGATAAAGTTCTACCTTATCTGCGTTGGAATAAATATATACGGGCACCTCTCCACCGCTGATGACCAGATCCTTTTCATTCCAGCTCTGAGGCACCACATGAAGCGTTGTCATATCCTCCCGCCACTGGCTGGTATAAAAATAATAGGAATCCTTTGGAAATCCTGCTGTATCAATCACCCCAAAATAAGAAGAGTTCGGCACCGCTTTCGGATCGCCGCTGGTGCTTCCTGCTCCTGTCCCGTTCCAGGGTGTAGGCTCTCCGATATAGTCAAATCCTGTCCAGATAAACTCGCCGGACACAAAATCATCCTTAATGGTATACCACCAGGACTCTCTCGCAGAATTGCCCCAGCTTACCCAGTTGGTATCATATGCCGTACACTGATAATCTCCTGCTTTTCCATACTGACTTAACGTATTATATATCCCGCGGCTGTTGCTCGGAGAAGCCGTTTCTGTCGCAACGATCGGCCAGTCCGGACGTGCCCAGTGGACACTGCTGATTGCGGGCATGGAATAATTCATTCCCGCAACACCGCCCGTTTCAACTAATGCTGCTGTTATCTGATTCCGGAAATCTGAGGGATAGTAGCTTGCATTACCACTCGGGTTGTTATCTCCTGATGTGATTGGTCTTGTATCATCGATCGCCTGGATGTACACGATCATATCTCTGGCGTACTGCACATAATTATTATATGAGGGCACGCCAAAGTTCAGCTCATTACCAATGTCCCACATCACAACTGAGGGATCATTTTTATCACGCTCAATGTTAGACTCCAACACGAACCTGTACCATGTCTTTTCTTTTCCTCCACCCAGAATCTGGTTGTCTTCTGCCAGTGTCTCTGTAAAATGTGTACTGAAATCCTGAGTGTTTCCATTTTTAGCAAATTCCCAGCCATCATAGGTCTCATCCATCACCATCACTCCCAGTTCGTTACATGCATCCAGAAGCACATCCGCCGGAGTGCTGTGACTGGTCCGGATGGCATTACATCCCATTTCTTTCAGGATCCTCACCTGGCGGTAGATTGCATCCCGATAGGCTGCAGCCCCAAGTGCCCCCTGGTCATGATGCATACAGACACCTTTCAGTTTTACATTCTTTCCATTTAAATAGAAACCTGTATCCGGTTCAAAACGGATATACCGGAAGCCAAATGTGGTTTCATAGGTATCTTTTACCATTCCAGCCACGGATATTTCTGTCTTCACGTAATACAGATTCGGAGATTCACAGCTCCAGAGAGCGGGTCTGTTCACAGAAACCTCCTCAACTGACTTTGCCACAGAGTCCGGTGCCACTGTGACACTTTTTTCTGATGGAACAGACACTTCTTTTCTGTCCGCATCCAGTACCGTAGTGCGCACTACAGCATTTACAGAATTCCCACTGTCATTCTGCACCTTCGTCTCTACTTTAACAGTGACGTTTCCATCCTTTTGTTTTTCCAGTTCTGGAGTGGTTACATAGGTTCCGTTTTTCGCCACGTGAATCTGATCCATAACTGCCAGACTGACATCACGATAAATCCCGCTGCCGGAATACCAGCGACTCGAGGGGGTATTATGTACCACCTGCACAGCGATCACATTCTTTGTGCTGCCATCGCAGGTTACGTAGTCGGAAATATCAAAGGAGAAATCGTTATAGCCATAATGATTCTCTCCGAGCTTTGTTCCATTTACATACACATAGGCATGATTATAAACGCCATCAAAATTTATTACAACCGTTTTACCCTGATACTCTGCCGGGAGTACAAAGGTCTTACGGTACCATCCGGTACCACCCGGCAGAAAGCCGGACTCTGCCTCATACGTATTAGAATATTCCTGATCAATACTAAAATCATGAGGTATGCTGATATTCTCCCACATGGAATCATCAAAGTTTTTCATTTCTGCGCCGGAGGCTTCTCCCAGATAAAAGCGCCACTCCTGGTTAAAGTTTACCTCCCGTCCGCTTTCCATCTCTGCTGATCTTACCGACCCCTGCTCCACAGATGCAGCAAAAACAGGTGTCCCAAAACTGCCAAGTACCATTGCAGCAGCAAACAGTATGGAAAAGCCTCTTTTTCCAAATTTCCTTTTCATTTCTTTTTCCTCCCTTATAGATTTGCTGTAACTGTTCAATATCCTTTCACAAAACCGCCTCTCCCGGGCTTTCCTTTTGTTCACGCGTGGTTCAAAACAATTACAATTTGTTCATTTTTCCTAAATATACCCATTGTATGCATATTTTTTTGTTTATTCTGACTGTTATAGACATAGAATATTACGAAATACATTCTTTTGTCAATAAGAATTTATGTAACAAAAAAGTCCATAAGCATTTGCCTACGGACTTTCAGCTCCCCGAGCGGGGCTCGAACCTGCAACAACTCGGTTAACAGCCGAGTGCTCTACCATTGAGCTATCGAGGATTATTCTTTTTGAAGGTATGTACCCTCAAAACCACATATAGTATAACATATTCTTCAAGACATTTCAACCGGAACCTTTCAACACTTATCAAGTGCTTTTGGTCAAGCCTTCGACCTATTAGTAACAGTCAGCTCCATGCATTACTGCAC
>UQCM01000108.1 GCA_900539525.1 uncultured Blautia sp. | reverse complement strand
TATGACAGGAGTCTCCAAAACTCTTAGCGGGAGTTCGATTCTCTCATCCCCTGTTGTATAGAGCCTGTGTTTACAGGCTCTTTTGTTTTTTGTGTTGTATTTCGTGTTGCACAGTTTCAAAATGTTCTATTGCGGTGCTGATTGTTTCAATCATTACATCCGTAACTATTCAGAGTCCATTCGCAAAAGAAGTTGTATTTTACGGTAGATTATAGTAATATTGATGTAACCATTGATCGGGTCTGTACATATACTGCACAGACCGTGCAAAAAGATTTCCGGAGAGGGGGAAGCTTATGGAAATGGAATCCATTTGCTGGCTTGGTCTGATCGTTGTTCTGATCATCATTGAACTGGCCACGCTCGGTCTTACGACGATCTGGTTTGCGGGAGGAGCGGTAGCGGCATTTGCAGCATCCCTTCTGGGAGCGCCGCTGGGGCTTCAGGTCGTGATCTTCCTGGGGGTGTCCACTTTATTACTGATCTTCACCCGGCCGTTTGCTGCCAGATATATCAATAAGAACCGGGTCAGGACGAATGTGGACAGTCTGATCGGGAAAACGGCAGTCGTGACACAGGATATTGATAATCTGGGTGCCACGGGGGAGGCTCAGGTGGAAGGAAAGATCTGGATGGCAAGAACGGAGGAAGACGGGCAGAAGATTTCTGCCGGAGCCACAGTTACGATTCTGAAGGTCAGCGGAGTGAAGCTTATCGTCAGAGAGAAGTAGTTACCAGAATATGAGGCAGTTAAGAATGGAGGAGAATTATGGCTGATATGGGAAGTTTTGTAGGACCGATACTGGCGGCGATTTTTGTTGTGATTGTTTTACTGATCCTGATTTCATGTATCCGGATCGTTCCGCAGGCCACGGCGATGGTCATTGAGCGGCTGGGTGGATACAGGGAGACCTGGGGTGTGGGACTTCATGTGAAGGCACCGTTTATCGACCGGGTGGCTAAGCGTGTGATCTTGAAAGAGCAGGTCGTAGACTTTGCGCCGCAGCCGGTGATCACGAAGGATAACGTTACCATGCGGATCGATACAGTGGTATTCTATCAGATCACAGATCCGAAGCTGTTTGCATACGGCGTGGAGAATCCGATCATGGCGATTGAGAATCTGACAGCAACGACCCTGCGAAATATCATCGGTGATCTGGAGCTGGATCAGACTCTGACCTCCAGGGAGACGATCAATACAAAGATGCGTGCGTCTCTGGATGTGGCAACAGATCCCTGGGGAATCAAGGTAAACCGTGTAGAGCTTAAGAATATCATTCCACCGGCAGCGATTCAGGATGCGATGGAAAAGCAGATGAAGGCAGAGCGTGAGCGAAGAGAGGCGATCCTTCGCGCGGAAGGTGAGAAGAAATCCACGATTCTGGTGGCAGAGGGTAAGAAGGAATCTGCGATCCTGGATGCGGAGGCAGAGAAGCAGGCAGCGATCCTCCGGGCTGAGGCGCAGAAGGAGAAGATGATCCGTGAGGCAGAAGGTGAAGCAGAAGCAATCCTCAAGGTACAGAAAGCAAATGCGGAGGGGCTCCGCTTCCTGAAGGAAGCCGGTGCAGACCAGGCGGTACTTGCATTAAAGAGCTTTGAGGCTCTGGAGAAGGTCGCTGACGGAAAATCCACCAAGATCATCATTCCGTCAGAGCTTCAGAATGTATCAGGCCTTGTGAAAGCCGTGACAGAGGTAGCAAAGGATGCATAATCCACAGGAAGTGTGAAGAAAAAGTGAAAGCACAGGAAAAGAGGAGATATGAAATGAATTTAAAAGGACGCAATTTTCTGACATTAAAGGATTACACACCGGAAGAAATCACTTATCTGCTGGATCTGTCAGCAGAGCTGAAGGATAAGAAGAAAAAGGGAATTCCGGTAGACACCCTGCGGGGGAGAAACGTGGCGCTGATCTTTGAAAAGACCAGTACCAGAACGAGATGCTCCTTTGAGGTCGCTGCCCATGATCTGGGGATGGGCACGACTTATCTGGATCCGAAGGGATCACAGATCGGAAAAAAGGAAAGCATCGCAGATACCGCGAGAGTTCTGGGCAGAATGTTTGATGGAATCGAATACCGCGGCTTTGGACAGGAAATCGTGGAGGAGCTGGCAGAGCATGCAGGCGTTCCGGTATGGAACGGTCTTACCAATGAGTATCACCCCACACAGATGCTGGCAGACCTTTTGACGATCCGGGAGCATCTGGGCGAGCTGAAAGGAAAGAAGCTTGTCTACATGGGAGATGCCCGTTACAATATGGGAAATTCACTGATGATTGCCTGCACGAAGATGGGAATGCACTTTACCGCATGTACGACGAAGAAGTATTTTCCGAATGAGGAGCTTGTAAAGACCTGTGAAGAATACGCCAGAGAGTCCGGCGGAAGCATCACCCTGACAGAAGATGTGATGGCAGGTACAAAGGGTGCGGATGTGATCTATACAGACGTATGGGTTTCCATGGGAGAGCCGGATGAGGTATGGGCAGAGCGTATCGCAGAGCTTTCCCCGTACAAGGTGACAGCAGAGGTGATGAAAAATGCAGGAGAGCAGGCGATTTTCCTGCACTGTCTCCCCGCTTTCCATGACTTAAAGACGCAGATCGGAAAAGAGATGGGCGAGCGGTTCGGGCTGACGGACATGGAAGTGACCGATGAGGTGTTTGAGTCTGCACAGTCGAAGGTATTTGACGAGGCAGAGAACCGGATGCATACGATCAAAGCGGTAATGCTTGCTACATTGGGAGAGTAGGATGAATAAAAAGAAAGTCAGAAGAACGCTGGATCTGGAATTTTTCGGAAGTATTGCAGGCCTGCTCCTGATCGTATGTGCCGTGGCGGCCTTTCTGGATATGGAGAATGCACCGGGGTTTTTCGTACTGGTGACCGGCCTGGGAGTTCTGGTAAATGGGATTCTGGCATCGCTTAGATTTTCAAAAAAGAATTATGTTCTGGGAACGGTACTGGCAGTGCTCACCGTGGCACTGCTGGTACTGTTTGTCATGCAGTTGATTATGGTAGAAGGATTTTGGAAATGAAAAGTGAGATTTTGCATATTCTGAGAAATCAGGAAGGCTATGTATCAGGCCAGGAGCTATGTGAGAAATTCGGAGTGTCAAGGACAGCCGTGTGGAAAGCCATCAATCAGTTAAAGGCGGAAGGCTATGAAATCGAGGCGGTTTCCAACAAGGGATATCATATCATCGGATGCCCTGATGTGATATCGGCAGAGGAAGTAAAGAGCCTCCTGGAAACCGGCTGGGCCGGACAGGAGATCGCCTATTTTTCTACGGTGGATTCTACCAACAATCAGGCGAAGCGTATGGCGGAAGAGGGAGCGCCACACGGGACACTGGTCATAGCAGATGAACAGACCGGAGGCAGGGGAAGAAGAGGAAGAAGCTGGAAGACGCCGCCGAAATCAGCGATTGCAATGACGCTGATCGTCCGGCCTGAGCTGGCTCCTGAGAAGGCCTCTATGCTCACACTGGTGATGGGAATGGCTGTGGCTGCGGCGTGCCGGAATCTGCTAAAGCTTCCCGTAGGGATCAAATGGCCAAACGATGTGGTGGCAGATGGGCGGAAGATCTGCGGTATCCTGACGGAAATGAGTGCCGAGATGCATGCCATTCACTATCTGGTGATCGGTACGGGAATCAATGTCAATATGCAGGAGTTTCCGGAGGAGATCAGGGAGATAGCCACCTCACTGTCTCTGCAGACCGGATATGAGATCAACCGGGCGCAGCTGATCTGCAGCTGTATGGAATGTTTTGAGCAGTACTATGATATATTTATGGAAACCGGAGATTTATCCGGACTGGCGCCTTTGTACAATCAGATGCTGGTCAATCTCGATGCCGAGGTCCGTGTCCTGGAGCCGGGAAATGAATATAACGGGATCTGCCGGGGAATCAATGAGAAGGGAGAACTCCTGGTTGAAAAAGAAGATCATGTGATTGAGAGAGTGTTTGCCGGAGAGGTATCCGTGAGGGGCATTTACGGATATATCTGATGCGGGCAGCTCACGCAGGGAGTGTTGACAGGGTACAGACGATTGTAGAAGATACTTGTCTGTTAAGTGACCGCAGGGAGTGTGGACAGGATAAGGAGAAGAAAAGCGGATGGATTCAGAAAGAACAGTATTGTGCGCGGCGAGCGCTTATGAGGAAAAATTTTATTTAAATGACAGCTTTGCATCGCTGCCGGAAAGTATTCAGGACGAGCTGAAAATCATGTGTGTCCTTTATACACAGGATGTGGGCGGTATTCTTGTGATGGAGTTTGAGGAGGACGGGACGCTTTGCTTTCGCACAGAAGCAGCAGAGAACGATTACAGCTACGACGAGATCGGGAGTGTGCTGAAGATCAAGGAGATCCAGAGAGAGAAGGAAGAACTTCTTCAGGCACTGGAAATGTATTACAAAGTATTTTTCCTGGGAGAAAGCTATGAGTCTTAAGATCGGAAATGTTATCATCGAAAATCCATGTATGCTGGCGCCGATGGCAGGAGTAACGGACCTGCCATTTCGTATGCTCTGTAAAGAACAGGGAGCCGGACTTCTGTCGATGGAGATGGTCAGTGCAAAGGCGATTTCCTTTCATAACAGGAATACAGAGGCACTGATGGAGATTGCTCCGGGAGAAAATCCCATCGCTCTGCAGCTCTTCGGATCTGATGCGGATATCATCAGTGAGATGGCCAGAGAGATTGAAGAACGTCCCTTTGATATCCTGGATCTCAATATGGGATGTCCGGTTCCAAAGGTCGTAAATAATGGAGAGGGATCGGCGCTGATGAAGGATCCGAAGCGAGTGGAGGAAATCGTATCAAAGACCGTGAAGGCAATCAAAAAGCCGGTAACGGTCAAGATACGAAAGGGCTTTGATGACCGGCATGTCAATGCGGTGGAAATCGCAAAGATCATCGAGGCATCCGGGGCAGCGGCCATAGCGGTTCATGGCAGAACAAGGGAACAGTACTATTCCGGGGAAGCAGACTGGGAGATCATCCGTCAGGTGAAGGAGGCAGTCTCCATCCCGGTCATCGGAAACGGAGATGTGACATCAGCGGTGAGGGCGAAACAGATGATGGACATGACAGGCTGTGATGGGATCATGATCGGAAGGGCAGCCAGAGGCAACCCGTGGATCTTCCGGGAGACGGCAGAATATCTCCGTACGGGAGTACTGTTGCAGCGCCCGGGCCGTTCTGAGGTAAGAGACACGATTCTGAGGCATTGCGAGCTGCAGCTTCAGTATAAGGGGGAATACACGGGCATCCGGGAAATGAGAAAGCATGTGGCATGGTACACGGCAGGCTATCCCCACTCGGCAAAGCTCCGGGGACGGATCAATGAGATCGAGAGCATGGATACCATGAAAAAGCTGCTGGAAGAGAGCTTTTGAACGAGTACGGAATTCTGTCAAGCATTTTTGAAAATGTCCCAAAATAAGTGAAACATTAGCCCCGTCA
>UQCM01000107.1 GCA_900539525.1 uncultured Blautia sp. | reverse complement strand
TTTTTCGAAGAAAAATGAGCGGATTTCGAATGTTTTTCGGATTTTGGGAGCGCGGAAGCGCGGAAAAATCCGAAGGCATCATGGGGTCAAATACTTTTGACCCCGACACCAATCTATCTAAGGAATGTGAGGAAAAAATAAATGAAGAGAAATGATATTCATAAGATACTGATCATTGGTTCCGGTCCGATCATCATCGGGCAGGCATGTGAGTTTGATTATTCCGGAACGCAGGCATGTAAAGCGCTGAGAAATCTGGGATATGAGATCGTGCTGGTGAATTCAAATCCTGCAACGATTATGACAGATCCCGAGACAGCGGATGTTACTTATATTGAGCCGCTGAATGTGGAGCGCCTGACGCAGATCATTGAAAAGGAACGGCCGGATGCTCTCCTGCCGAATCTGGGCGGTCAGTCCGGTCTGAACCTCTGCTCCGAGCTTGCAAAGGCGGGTGTGCTGGAACAGTATGGTGTCAAGGTCATCGGTGTTCAGGTGGATGCCATTGAGCGCGGCGAGGACCGCATTGAATTTAAGAATACTATGAACAGTCTGGGAATCGAGATGGCGAGAAGTGAGGTGGCTTACACCGTAGAGGAGGCACTGGAAATCGCTGACCGGCTTGGATATCCGGTGGTTCTCCGTCCGGCCTACACCATGGGCGGGGCAGGCGGCGGTCTTGTCTACAATGTCGATGAGTTAAAGACCGTATGTGCAAGAGGCCTTCAGGCCAGCCTGGTGGGACAGGTTCTGGTAGAAGAGTCAGTTCTTGGCTGGGAAGAACTGGAGCTGGAGGTTGTCCGCGATGCGAAAAACAACATGATCACTGTCTGCTTCATTGAAAATATTGACCCTCTGGGTGTACATACAGGAGATTCCTTCTGCTCCGCACCAATGCTGACGATCTCACAGGAGGTACAGGACAGACTGCAGGAGCAGGCTTATAAGATCGTAGAGGCGATCGAAGTGATCGGAGGCACGAACGTACAGTTTGCCCATGATCCGGTGAGTGACCGAATCATTGTTATTGAGATCAATCCGAGAACCTCCCGTTCCTCCGCTCTGGCTTCCAAGGCGACGGGCTTCCCGATCGCACTGGTATCTGCCATGCTGGCCTGCGGCCTGACGCTGGATGAGATTCCATGCGGAAAATACGGCACACTGGATAAATATGTGCCGGATGGAGATTACATAGTGATCAAGTTTGCGCGCTGGGCATTTGAGAAGTTTAAAGGAGCCGAGGACAAGCTCGGAACACAGATGCGCGCTGTGGGCGAGGTTATGAGCATCGGAAAGACCTACAAGGAAGCTTTCCAGAAAGCCATTCGAAGCCTGGAAAACGGCAGATACGGACTGGGATGGGCGAAGGATTTTGCCACAAAGACGAAAAAGCAGCTGCTGAAAATGCTGGCGGTGCCTACCAGTGAGAGACAGTTCATCATGTATGAGGCGCTGCGCAAGGGTGCCACAGTGGAGGAACTGTATCAGCTGACGAAGATCAAGCATTATTTTATCGAACAGATGAAGGAGCTGGTAGAGGAAGAGGAAGCGCTTCTGAAAGGAAAAGGACAGGTTCCGTCTGTGGAGGTGCTGAAGCAGGCGAAGCTGGATGGATTTTCTGATAAATATTTAAGCCAGATCCTGGAGGTCCCGGAAGAGGAGCTCCGCTCTGCAAGACTGGCCGGCGGGATCACAGAGGCATGGGAAGGTGTGCATGTCAGCGGAACAAAGGACGCTGCCTACTACTATTCCAGCTACCACATGGCAGATGAGAGTCCGGTAAATACGGACAGGCCGAAGATCATGATCCTGGGCGGCGGCCCGAACAGGATCGGACAGGGTATCGAGTTTGATTACTGCTGCGTGCATGCATCACTTGCCCTGAAGAAGCTGGGATTTGAAACGATTATTGTAAACTGCAATCCGGAGACGGTTTCTACTGACTATGATACTTCGGATAAGCTGTATTTTGAGCCGCTTACACTGGAAGATGTGCTGAGTATTCATGAGAAGGAGAAGCCCGTGGGAGTCATTGCCCAGTTCGGAGGACAGACTCCGCTGAACCTGGCGGCTGACCTGAAGAAAAATGGCGTGAATATCCTCGGAACCACACCGGAGACCATCGATATGGCAGAGGACAGAGACCTGTTCCGCGCCATGATGGATAAGCTGAATATTCCGATGCCGGAGGCTGGCATGGCAGTTAATGTAGAAGAAGCACTGGAGATTGCAAACCAGATCGGATATCCGGTCATGGTACGTCCTTCCTATGTACTGGGCGGCCGTGGCATGGAGGTCGTGCATGATGATGAGGCGCTCACATTTTATATGAAGGCAGCTGTCGGCGTGACACCGGACCGTCCGATTCTGATCGACCGTTTTCTGCATCATGCGACCGAGTGTGAGGCAGATGCCATCAGTGACGGGGAACATGTATTTGTTCCCGCTGTAATGGAGCACATCGAGCTGGCCGGTGTTCATTCCGGTGACTCTGCATGCATTCTGCCGTCAAAGCACCTGACAGAGGAACAGATCGAGACGATCAAAGACTATACCAGAAAGATTGCAAAGGAGATGCATGTGGTCGGTCTGATGAATATGCAGTATGCCATTGAGGACGGTGTGGTTTACGTGCTGGAGGCGAACCCGAGAGCTTCCCGTACGGTACCGCTGGTATCCAAGGTATGCAGCATCAATATGGTGAAGCTGGCTACAGAGATCATGACGGCGCCGCTGACAGGAAAAGCTTCACCGGTGCCGGAGCTTCACGACAGAGAGATTCCGTACTATGGTGTGAAGGAAGCAGTATTCCCGTTCAACATGTTCCAGGAGGTGGACCCTCTGCTGGGACCGGAGATGCGTTCCACAGGCGAGGTTCTGGGACTTTCCAGCAGCTATGGAAAAGCTTTCTTCAAGGCTCAGGAGGCAACACAGACGAAGCTTCCGATGGGAGGTACCGTGCTGATCAGTGTCAATGACAGAGATAAGGCTGAACTGGAAGAGGTGGCACGGGCACTGTATGAGGACGGATTTAAGATTATGGCCACAGGCAGGACGTGTGATCTGATCCGTGAGGCAGGCATGGAGGCGGAAAAGATCTCCAAGATCAACGAAGGACGCCCCAACATCCTGGATGCTATCGCAAACCGGAAGATTGATCTGATCGTAAATACACCGAATGACAAAAAAGGCGCTGTGGATGACAGCTACATCCGCAAGGCTGCGATCAAGAACAAGATTCCGTATATGACCACGATGGCAGCAGCGAAGGCTACTGCAGCAGGCATCCGCTCCATGAAGAAGGGAGAGGGCCAGCCGGTGAAATCTCTTCAGGAGTACCACGCAAGTATCCGGTAGGAAAAAATATAAAAAACTCCTTGACTTTCGGCGTTATCCTGTGTTATAGTCTTCAAGGAAACTGCCGAAGACAGTAGGTGCCGTAAGGCATAAGGTGAGAACGCCTACCGAGGAGTAATGAATTCGTGAGAATGATTTATGAGACCTCCCTGTCATGCAGGGAGGTTTTTTTGGCGGTACACATACTATAAAGGAGGTGCACCATTCATGGCAAAAGTAGAACTGAAACAGCCAATCGTAGCAGAGATCGGTGAGAACATCAAAGACGCACAGTCAGTTGTATTGGTTACCTACAGCGGAATCACTGTAGAGCAGGATACTGCGCTTCGTAAAGAAATGAGAGAAGCCGGAGTTGTTTACAAGGTTTACAAGAATACGATGATGAACTTTGCATTCAAGGATACTCCGTGTGAAGAGCTCTGCAAGCATCTGGAAGGTCCGAACGCGATCGCGATCTCCAAGACAGATGCGACAGCTCCTGCAAGAATCCTGGCAAAGCATGCAAAGACAGCTCCTGCACTGAAGTTAGTTGCAGGTGTCGTTGAGGATTCCTATTACGATCAGGCAGGCATTCAGGCACTGGCAAACATTCCATCCAGAGAAGAACTTCTTGGAAAACTGCTTGGAAGCATCCAGTCACCGATTGCAAACTTTGCTCGTGTTATTAGTCAGATCGCTGAAGCAAAAGAGGCGTAATCAGAAAATTTAAAAAATGAAAATGGAGGAAAATAAAATGGCAAAATTAACAACCGCTGAGTTTATCGAAGCTATCAAAGAGTTATCTGTATTAGAGTTAAACGAATTAGTAAAAGCATGTGAAGAAGAGTTTGGTGTATCCGCAGCAGCAGGTGTTGTTGTGGCAGCAGCTGGTCCTGCAGAGGCAGCAGAAGAGAAAGATGAGTTTGATGTAGAGCTGACAGAAGTAGGCCCGAACAAGGTTAAGATCATCAAAGTTGTTCGTGAAGCTACAGGTCTGGGTCTGAAAGAAGCTAAGGCTGTTGTAGACGGCGCTCCGAAGGTAATCAAAGAGGCTGCTTCCAAGGCAGAGGCTGAAGAGCTGAAGACAAAACTGGAAGCTGAGGGAGCTAAGGTTACTCTTAAATAGTTTTATCCCAGAAGAATATATGTCCCCACAGATTGCAGAGATGCGTTTGTGGGGATTTTGCGTATTATCAGGAGGTGATGAACAGAGTTATGTATTCCACATTTCATGTGCTCGGCTATTCGTTGCCAAGCTATTGGACGATGTTCGTGATCGGGCTGCTGACCATGATTTTGATCAACGTATTAAGAAGAAAGAAAATCATGTTTTCTGTTGGAAGAGCAGTTTTGTATACGATGCTGCTCGCACTGTTCAGTCTGGCAGGTGCCAAGCTCTTATATGCTGTGGAAAACTGGAAACAGTTTTTAAGCAATGGAGTGACTCTGAATGGCGTTTCGTTTTTTGGATCTGTATTTTTGCTGCCTGTCGTCATGTATCTGGTCTGTAAATGGAGAAAGATACCCTATGGAGCCTTTATGGATTACTGTTCGCCGTCTTTGATGGCGATGCTGTCGATCCTGCGGGTAGGATGTTATCTGAACGGATGCTGTGGAGGCATTACGGTTCCTGTCGGTGAATACAGTACGATGACAGTCCCTACGCAGATGCTTGAGTGCATTGGCGATCTGACGATCCTGGGAGTACTGCTGATGGTTGAGTGGCATTACAGCGGCAGGGGACTTCTTTATCCGTATATTTTAGTGTTGTATGGAGCCATGCGTTTTATTGTGGAATTTTTCAGAGATACACCTAAGGACTGGTTGTATCTGTCCCATGGACAATGGTTTGCTATGGCGTCAACGGTTATAGGAAGCTGGTATCTGTATGGCTTAATGAAGAAGATCTCAGAAGAAAACCCACGGCAAACGTCCGGGAAGCGTTCCCGTAAAACGAAACAGAGAAATAAGAGGAGATAAAATATATATCTAAATTGCCAGAAAACGGTTTTTGTGTTATGGTAAACGTATGAATATGCGTAACTGTTCAGAGTCATGCAGATTTATAAATATTTGCCCTGGGGAGCTTGCTCACCGGAGGCAAATTTTATAAATCTATATGGCGAGAGCCATACATGAGCAAAA
>UQCM01000106.1 GCA_900539525.1 uncultured Blautia sp. | reverse complement strand
AAGAAGATCGCTTCCTCATTATCGGATCGATCAAATCGCAGAAAATTTGCATTGTGAGCCATTGCTACCGTGACAACGAAAACTGCATCCGTATTATCTCGGCAAGGCAGGCAACCAAAACCGAGCAACGCATTTATCTTGATGGAATTTGAGGTGATAGTATGAGAGATGAATATAACATCAGCGAACTGAATCCAAGAAAAAATCCATACGCGAACCGGCTGAAAAAGCAGATCACCATCAACATCGACGGCAGCACCATCGACTACTTCAAGTCTCTGGCCGACGCAAAAGGCATCCCCTATCAGACTCTGATCAACCTCTATTTGAGAGACTGTGCCGATAACCACCGGCAGCTCCAATTGTCCTGGCAGTAATGCTTCTGCACGAATTTTTTCGGTCAATAAAACCACGCAGCATTGTACAACAGGATACGGCGAAATCCGATCCTACCTGCAGGATAGAGGTACGCCGATTGGCCCACTGGATATGATGATCGCCGCGCACGCCAGATCTGAAGATATGATCCTGGTCACAAACAACGTCCGAGAGTTCGAGCGTGTGCATGGCTTGGTTGTTGAAAATTGGGTGGAGTAACCACCGTGCATTTGCGGATTTCTCCCCCATTGCGTGCCCCGCATAGTTCCAATTACAGTCACAGGGTCTAAACGCAAGATGGCTGTACTTTTTGTTAAAAAGCACAGCCATCTTGCGTTCAAGTATCATCACGAAAATTCTGTAGTACAAGGTATCAAAGATGCGTCTTGTATCCGATGCACCGTATCGCACAGAAGCCGAATATCTTCCATACTGTGAGAGGCAAGAATTACCGTAACCCCTGTCTCTTTCTGCTTCTGTAAAAGCTCTCGTACGTCCTCCATTCCCTGCGTATCCAGCCCATTCATTGGCTCGTCCAGAATGAGGTATCTGGGACGCTCCATGATGGCCTGAGCAATCCCAAGCCGCTGACGCATCCCCAGTGAATACTTTCCAACGTGCTTTCGACTGGACGGATCAAGCTTTACCTGCTCCATTGCCTCAGCAATTTCTTCTTTAGATATAATATTACGAATAGACGCTAATTCCTTGAGGTTCTGAAATCCAGAAAGGTACGGTAAAAAACACGGCGTTTCAATGATGATACCTGCATCTGGTGCGAAGTCTACGTCTTTTCCCAATTGCTTCCCATCCACTATTACTTGCCCCTTTGACGGGTGCATCAAGCCGCACAATAACCGAAGCAAAACTGTCTTTCCAGCTCCATTCTTTCCAATTACTCCATGGATGAGACCTGCATCAAAAGTAGCATTGATGTTTTGCAATACTGTCTGCTCTTGAAAGACTTTAGTCAAATTTTGAATTTCAATCATAACCGTTCCCTTTTCTCCGATATTATGGCTCACATCTACCCCGATCTCATTTTGTTGCTACAAGTCCACCTGCTCCATCTGGCGCCTGGCTGCACGCCATAGTATCCAATCTGCTACTAAGAAAAACAGTACAGTGTATATCACATTTACCGCAGTTATCGGTCGTGCAGAAATACTTGCCACGTCGCAAGGGGATATGTACTTCAAAAGTGATACTTCCGGTACATACTCCAGAAATCGCTTAAAGATCAAACAGAGTACTACGAGCATATATCCGACATTTGTATGAAATTTCAAGTTGCTTACAATCAAAATCAAGCAGAAAAATCCATATAAGAGCCACGCATACAGCCATGCTACACCAAAAACTGCCCACGCCGATTTATTCATTAATACACTCATAGGAAATCGAACAGCTGTCTCAATCCCAATAGCTGTACATTTCCCAAGACGAGCAGCCAGAATCACCGGCTGGCTCCACTCGTCGGAAAAAGATAGATTTCGAACAGTGGTTACTACAAACAACAGTTCCACCAATATCAGATACACGGCTGCTGTAGAAAAGCCAGACAGGGTTTGTCCCAATAGCCAGCGACTTCGGCTGCTGCGGATAAGTTGCAGTTGTGCGCCGCTCTTCCCAAATGGGATATCGTTAACCAAAATCAGGAACGCCACTGTTATAATCAGTTGAGGAATCCAGCTATCCATTCCAAAAACAAACAATTCTCCCGCCTGAACTGTTTGTCCCTGTCGCATCAGATATCCATTGATTCCGCCAAAGCCCGTGTAAATGCACGAAAACAGGATCACCGCTGTAATATACAATTTTGAAGAACACAGCAGTTTCCTGAATCCATTGAATACAGCTCTACCCACCGCGCACCTCCCTACGAAGTCGGAGTACCCAGCTTCCAATACACACACACCACACCAGAACCACATACCCAAGCAAATATATAAATCCGCCCCATGGCAGCTGCGCGGCAGATGTAGAAATCAGCCGCGTCATGACAGGGGAAAGCATTGTCAATTCCAGCATCTGTGCTAAATAGTTTAGAATTGTTCGCAGTGTAAATGGAATAGCCACAGACATATATGTATTCTCTGTAAATCCGAAGCAGCTCAGCGACACCATCGGCCATAGTCCGCCTTGGATCATATAGATACCGCACATTGCAGCGTAGCGCAGCTCTGGATGTTTTGTCAGCCATCCCCATACACCGTCCTCCTGTGCGCCCATCCCCACTCCAAAGAAAGGTGTCATATCACTACTCCATATACCGCAGATGATTGTAAAAAGCAGGCATGCGCCAACGGCTACCGCCATACCAGAAAGAACCGCGTTCAGTGCAGATGCTCTTACATAGGTACGGTAAGTGCTGCGGGAAACAGCCATATAAATCTCCTGCCGTCTGCCGCCGAAGTGAAGGAAAAAGCAAAGCGGCACAACTGATGTGACTGAGATAAACAGCCATCCATAGCCCAGTGTCATTGATTGCTGCAAATTATATACCATATCAGCGTTCGCCTTTGGATATAGTCCTACCATCATAAAGAAGCACTGAACAAGTATAGCAGCAGCCATAGCAGGCGTATAGATCGTGTTTTTTAATTGATAGCGAAGCATATGGCGGCCTCCTACTGACGCAGATATTCTCCTGTTTGTCCATCCAGCATCTGACTTGTAATATGCCCGTTCTCCGATGGATACCAGGTCTCTTCCAAGCTCCATGCTGGACGCAGCTCCCCATCAGCGTTATAATAGACCAGCCCAAGCCCCGTCACGACCGTAACACAAGGCAGTCCATAGCTTTCATAATAAATTCTGCAAAGAGCTTGAATCTCTTCTGTATCCATTAAATCAGCTTTGCGCAATGTCCGGGTCTTCTGCCCCACACACAGGGGATTCTGGATGGAAACACGTCCATTCTCGTACACGTCAACCCGTGTACCGGGAATCACCTCTGCGCCGCCCGGCATATATCCCTCTGTATCCAGAACAACGCCATCTACAGCCTGCGCATAGCGGCACTGAATCGTTGTATTTTCTTCCGTTACGCTTGTCTCAACAAATGCCGCACCGGTGGCATTGCTCAGTTCTTCCAAAATGGTTTGTATCTGTTCCGCCCCATTAAAAATCTCCAATGTGCCGCTCTCTATCGTGCCTTCTTCATTTTGCAGTTTTTCTTTCAGAGTGTCCCAAAACAGTTCCATATCCAGCGCATCGACGGTATAACAGTTCATCTGCTCCGGAACCTGAATCGCATCCGCAAGCCAATAGACCTCCGCCTGTTCTGCTGCAATGGTCGTTCTGATTTCCTCCGCTGTTGGCCACTCTGCCGCTTCCTTCTCTACAGGTGTTTTGGTAGAATCCTCCTGCGCAACACCTGCTGCATTGGTTTCCGCCTGACTTTCTTTGTCTGTGCGCTGTATCTCGCCTGCGGTTCTTGCCGTACAGCCACACACGCACAGAAGAATGCACAGTGCACACGTAAAAATGGCCTTTTGTTTCATGTAAACACCTCGACTTATATGTCCGTCCATTGTTACACTAGCATATCAGGGAGGAGAGTAATCTCCTCCCTGATATCTCACTTTTTACGGGCGCCACTCACCCTCAATGTAAACAGGCTTTGTAGCATCGTTGTCCGTCTGCGCAGATGGACAATATTTGGTTCCTACACTTCCATATCCAGATCGATAGTTCACAAAGAACGCACCTTCTGCCGTCCGTTCTGCTGCATACCCCACAATTGTAGAGCCGTTTCCAGATCTTACGTTAACATAGAAAGACAAACCAGTGGTGTTTGTCACCGTCTGTAGATCATAAAATGCATTCTTTACGGCAGCCCGTTTTTCCCGCTCCGTAGCAAGATCAGTGGTTCCACCAGCGGGACACGAGAGCCAGAATCTGTAATGCTCATATTCATCGGCCAGCGGAGAGACCGTTTCTGTACCATGTGCGCTTACATAGCCAACACACATAGTCGCTACCATTGCGACCAGCAGGAGAAACGTTACAATCGATCTTTTCTTAATTTTCATCGGTTATATCCTTTCTCTTTTGTATTATTTGGCAAAATAAACGGTCTGTTCAACAGGTTCCTATATCTAAAAAAGCGGCCGCTTTTAAGATATCGTTATAATAGTTTAGTAGTTCACATACCCAGAAACTTCAATATCTACGCTACCATTATTCCTAATGGCAAAAGTATAGTTACCTCTCTCTGTAACAGCAATTTTTTCGTCAATAATCCCGTCACTGACAGTTATAAAATGAAAAATTCCATCCGAATCAATCAAGCCAACATCTACGCTCACCGAATACGGTGAATACGTTGCCTTAATTGTTACTTCTTCGCCCGCCTCCAAGGGAAGCTTTGTTGTCCGCTTCGCAATCACCCCTGGCTTTACCGTAGTCTTAAAGCTCCCGGTTGCTCGTTCTACAGCAGCAACCTTCGGCACATCTTCCGCTGCCACCATTCCAACACAGCCGAAAACAATGGAAATCGCCACTACAAAACACAACGTTCTTCTTAATTTCATCATTCATTCCCCCTGCCAGTCAAACTCAAAACCACTTTCTGGCGCATTATTTACATTTTCTTCTTCTAAATCATTTATTTGTTTTGCCGTACTCAAAAACGATCCTGCTTTTTTACTCAATACAACATAAGCAGAAAGAAGCACACCCACTATAATTACCCCGATGATAATCGCCCATTTTTTGCGTTTTTTAGGCTTATCTTCTGTAGGTAACTCGCTGTTGCATACTGGATCGCGCTCGTCTAGGTTCTTTTCCTGTACCAACGCGCCAGCATCGGAAGCATCACTGCACAGCCAATCCAACGATACGCCGTAGATCTTCGCCAGCGCCTTCAGCTTGTCCATTGATGGCGTTGCATCCCCTCTTTCCCAGCGAGAAACCGCCTGCCTGGACACACCGAGCTGATGAGCCAGCGTCATTTGTGAGATTCCAGCTTTATCTCTTAATACGATCAGTTTTTCTCTAAGGGTCATGTGCTTTACACTCCTGATTCTACATTCAGATCCCATTAGATGTAAACCACACGTGGTTTACATCTAGGCAACTCTGAGTTGCCTCTTTCATTTTCTGACCTTTTCATACTCCGAAAGCACCGATTTCTGCTGATTCCGATACTGCAGCATCAGATCACTAAGCAACTCACTGACACTACGCCTTTCGACATAGGCAATTTTCTGAATATCTTCATACAGGCTCGGCAGCACAG
>UQCM01000105.1 GCA_900539525.1 uncultured Blautia sp. | reverse complement strand
GCTTCGCTACACTCACAGAAAACACCTCGAACTGGCTGACGTGTGAATAGTAACACTTTTCTACCTGTGTTTCAGATAGCACACCTGAAACTCTGCTTCTCCGTCATCATCTAATTCCATCAGAATGTAACTGGGCTTTCTTCCCTCCTGTCGCGGAAAGGACAGACTTCCCGGATTCAGCAGCAGCACACCATCCTCCTTTTCCAGAAGCGGACGGTGTGTATGGCCGAACATGACAATGTCCACACCTCTAGCCTCCGCCTGCCGTCTGATCTCCTGAAAATCCAGCGAAACATAATAATAATGTCCGTGAGTGATCATCACTCTGTATTTTCCAAGTGAAAACTCTTCCTCCCTTGGAAGATCGCAGAAAAAATCACAGTTGCCGCTCACCATATGGACCGGGCACTGAACCAGCTCCCGGATATAATCCTCACTGCCTTCCACATCTCCCAGATGGATGAGACAGTCCACAGGCTTTTCCTTCTCCAGGACCTCTTCCAGATTTGCATCCCGGCGATGCGTATCGCTTACGATTAAGATTTTCATCCGCTCTTCCCCCCGTATCTTACTGATATTTCTCTATGTCAATGGCTTCCATTAACTTTTCTTTCATCATGCGCAGTGCTTTTCCTCTGTGACTCAATTCATTCTTCTTCTCCGGTGAAAGCTCTGCCGTCGTACACTGATACTCCGGCAGAAAGAAGATCGGATCATATCCAAAGCCATTCTCACCTTTGCTCTCGTATCCGATGATTCCCTCAATCGTACCCCTGCTGTGCAGAAGTGTCCCATCCGGCAGTGCAGCAGAAATGGCGCAGACAAAACGTGCCGTCCGCTTTTCATCCGGCACACCCTCAAGCCTTTCGATCAGATTTCTGTTCTTTTTATCATAAGAAGTATCCTCTCCCATGTAACGCGCGGAATAGATTCCCGGCTCCCCGTTCAGATAATCAATTTCAAGGCCGGAATCATCTGCCAGTACCACATCTCCTGTCAGCTTCATAATGGCTTCCGCCTTAATATCCGCATTTTCCTGAAAGGTCTTTCCATCCTCCACGATATCCGCGGTAACCCCTGCCTCCTTCATCGACAGGACAGGTATACCCAGATCAGAAAGTATGGCTCTGATCTCCGCCATCTTTCCCTCATTTCCTGTTGCAAAAACAATTCTATTTATCATATCCGTATTCACCCTTTCACATAAACCCGCTATAGTACGGCTCTGTACCTCTATACAGCTTATCAGAGTGGGCTCTAACCCCCACTGACAGAAGCATCTCCCTTCCCCACCGCCTGGTGCTCCGTGCACTTGAGGCGTGGCAATGCTTCTCTGCGTTAAAATTATAGTTTTCACAGGCTTCTTTGTCAATCATCATTTACCGTATAAGCTTTCAGGCAGACGTTGCATCCATAGCTTTCCTCTGTGTTTTCCCAGGAAAAACCGTTTGTGCTCAGATATCCCTCTCCGTCCTCTATGGTGACATTGCTGCTGTTTTCATCCGCCTGATATTCTGCAGCCACCGGATAATCGGATCCCGGTGTACAGATTTCTACGATAACAGCAAATCTCTGCCCTTTTTCCAGGCTGAAGTTCTGATCCAGATCTACTGTATAATATCCCGGATTTTGCAGGGTTCCGGATGCCGCCGGTACCTTCCCGGACAGAGAAAGACGATTAGTGAAATTCTCTGCCACATAGACTGTATACCTGGTATCCTGACCGGTGGCATAAAATCCCACAGCAGACAATTTCTCCTGACCGGCTGCCGTATAGGCATTGGCAAAAAAGCACTGCTCACTCTCATACCCGATCTGACCGATCCAGCCGCAGAGATCCGTCTGATAAATATACTGGTAATTGTCAGTCGGTTCCACCGCGGTGTAAGCGGTACAGGAACTTCCGATCCATGCATCCTCATAGGAAACATAAAATACGCCATTTTCCCCAAACCGGTCACCCCAGCTGTTCTGGCAGATAAAAGCACCATCTCTCTTTACATCCACAGAAAAATTCTCTTTCGGGTACTGATCATTCCATCCGATAATGAGCACATCATGATTGGCTTCTTTCTCTCCATTATAACAGTAGGCATATTGGAATTCGTTGTAAAACACGGAAGAATGTGCAGAGTTCTCCATATCCATATAAAAAGAGGACGATACGCTGCCGCAGCGGTACACCAGCTCCTTCACCGCCTGAAGATCCTTTTCCCGGAGCATCTGTATTTCCTGGATATGCCTTACCGGTTCAAGGCCGTCCGGAGAATATCCGTCCCCATACGGATCCTCCTCCTCTGTTACAGGTCCCATCCATCCCGCCAGATAAGACATGATCATGGCACTGCCGCCGCCCTCCTCCTGTCCTCTCCCGTAAGTATTTTTCATAGAAATATGATCTGCTGAAAAAACAAGATGTTCTCCGGGAAGCAATGCCGCCTCCAGTGCCGAGGATGCCGTGACAGCCCAGCAGGTTCCAAACTCCATCTGATCCTTTACCACAGGTGCCCTTCCTGCCTCTCTGGCATCATAGTGTGACCTATTGCCGGCCGGCTGATCTTCTGTTTCCTGATGTTCTGCTGTTTCTTTCGTTTCTTCTGTTTCCCGAGATTCTTCTGTTTCATCTCTGCCTGCTGCATCCTGTACGGCATTTTTTACGCCACTCACAAAATCAGAGAATTGATCCTCAAAGATACTGTATGCCAGCCAGGTACTCAGGCATAAAATCAGTACAAGGACTGCCCTTTCGATTTTTTTAACCAAGCGAATCCTCCTGTTTTCTGGGTCTTGGCGGCTTTGGTCCCAGGAACTGATAAAAATAGGTCTTTATCATTCCATTATAAATCTTCCTGTTCCTGTCCGCTTTTCTTCCGATATACTTTTCTGCCTCCTCATAACTGGTGATAACATATTCGGACCAGGAATCAAGCCGCCTGAAGCTCTCTCCGATTTCCCGGTAAAGGCCCGGCAGATTTGCCTTTTCCTCTATCCGCTCCCCATAGGGTGGATTTGTGATGATAAAACCGTATTTCTTCGGATGATTCAGTTCACTGACCGGACGCTGCTGAAAATGGATCAGATGATCCACCCCCGCAAGTCTCGCATTTGCTCTTGCAGCCCTTACAACATCCCCGTCAATGTCATATCCCTGGATGTCCACCCGGATCTGATCATCCACCCTCTCCTGAGCCTCATCCATGGCGTCATACCAGCATCTCTTTGGAATCAGATGCCCCCAGCTCTCCGCAAGGAATTCCCTGTTCATTCCCGGGGCAATATTGGCTGCCATCATCGCCGCCTCGATAGGAAAGGTGCCGCTTCCACAAAAGGGATCCACAAGGATCCGGTCCTTCTTCCAGGGCGTCAGCATGATCAGCGCCGCTGCCAGCGTCTCCGTAATCGGTGCCTTTGCTGTCATCTGACGATATCCTCTCTTGTGCAGGGAAACACCCGAGGTATCGATTCCAATGACCGCCTCATCCTTCATAAAGGTCACCCTGACCGGATAGCTCTCCCCACTTTCCTCAAACCATTCGATCCCATAGATCTTTTTCAGCCTTTCCACCATCGCCTTTTTCATGATAGACTGAATATCGGAAGGACTGAACAGCCTGCTCTTGACAGAAGTAGCCTTGGCTACCCAGAACTTACCATCCCGCGGTATAAACTCCTCCCACGGCAGCTCCTTTGTTCGTTCAAACAGCTCATCAAAAGTTTCCGCATGTATCTCTCCGACCTTCAGCAATACACGTTCCGCCGTCCTCAGGAATACATTTGCATAGGCGATGGCCTCCATATCACCATAGAAAGTCACTTTTCCATCCTCCACCCGGCTGATCTCATATCCAAGGTCCAGGATTTCCCGTTTCAGCACCGCTTCCAGTCCAAAATGACAGGGTGCAATGAGTTCCACTGTTTTCATGGCAGTCTGATCTCCTTTACAATTTTCCCTTCAAAATCCTTTACCTGAAAAACAGAATCTTCGAGGATTCCATAGGTGGGCGGATTTCCCTCTTTCGGTATCGACACAGAACCGGGATTCAGAAGGATATAATTTCCCTTATCCTCCGCCCTGAGCACATGCGTATGGCCATGGATCAGGATATCCCCTGCTTTCAGAGGCGGAAGATTCTTTTCATGAAAAATATGTCCGTGAGTCGCATAAATCGTATGTTTTCCTTCTATAATAATGCAGTAATCCGCCATCACCGGAAATTCCAGTACCATCTGATCTACCTCTGCCTCACAGTTTCCTCTCACCGCACAGATTTCCTCTTTTTCCCGGTTCAGCAGAGCTGCCACCTCTTTGGGTGCATACTGCTTAGGCAGATCATTTCTCGGACCATGATACAGAATATCACCCAGCAGGATCAGACGTCCCGCCTTCTCTTTTTGATAAGCTTCCAGCATTTTTCTGCAGTAATACGCTGAACCATGTATGTCAGACGCAAACATTAATTTCATATCATTTCTCCTTATCTTTGAGTCCTGTATACCTTATCCCTGAAACAGCAGGCAGTTCTCCTGCCTGCTGCCCGAAGCATGTGAAACAGTTATCTTTTATCTATCTTAATGCCCTGTAGAATCGCTGTCAATCAGAAATTAGTAACTATACAGAGTCCATTCGCAAAATCGCCTCTGCGAGGCTTTCCTTTTGCTCATATAGGGCTCTCGCCCTATAGATTTATAAAATTTGCCTCCGGTGAGAGGGCTCCCCAGGGCAAATATTTATAAATCTGCATAACTCTGAACAGTTACAGAAATTAGCCGGTATGCATGAATTCCGCCAATCAGCGTCTTGACCCTGTATCCTCGTGCGGCCAGCTCCTTTGCTGCCATCATGCTGACCGCACCTCGCTCACAATAGAGAATGACGGGAAGATCTTCCGGCAGCTTCCGGCAGTTCTTCAATCTCACATACGGAATATTCACCGCACCTTTGATATGCTCCCTCCGGTATTCCTCCGGAGTGCGCAGATCTATGATAAATGCATTCCGATCCTTCACATACGAATCCAGCTCATTTGCCGCTATCATATCAAACCCCAAACAATCCACTCCTTTCACCATCCTGCTATTATTATATGAGCCAAGGGTCAAATGGACATAAAAATACATGCTTGCAGGTATTTTTATGTCTATGGGACCCGCAAAACATGAGAAGGCAAACCGAACAGGGGTAAAAAAAGGGGGGAGCCGCAGATACGACCCCCCTGTTTTTTAACTGTTTGTTTTTTAGTAATCAGATTCGCTGGTGTAGCGATCATTTTCAAAATCGTTTCTGGTATTGCAGCTCTTTGCATTATCAGAAGCAGTATTTCCTGTCTTGTTCTTCGATGTTGTACCCGTTGTCTTACTTGTTTCAGAGTTATTCATACCATTCTGGGATCTGTTTTTTGAGTTTGCATCTTTTGCCATCTCAAATTACCTCCTAAATAAAATAATATTTACTGCACTTCTAGTATCCCTCTTTCTCACAAGTTTATACAAGAACCACCTTTAATACACTATTTTAATAAGCAGACCAGCGAAACATAGTGTTATTTAGGGTGAATCATACTAGACAGACAACAACCAGTTCGAGGCATTTTTACCAAAAATATGCCAATTATGCCAAAAATTTAAAAAATCCAATAAATATATATTGCATTTTTTACCAATGTATATTATAATTCTTTCTGTAAAAAGAATTTACCCTTCAAGAATTTTTTTTACAACCCCTTATTAATTATTTATACTCCCCTCGAAACAACCGGTAGCTCCCCTACCGGTTGTTTCATATTCTAGCATAACCCACATAAAACACCTTACTGTTTCGATGAGGATGCTTTTTCGAGAGTGCAGTTGTAAAAACGCAGGCGTAGCGGGCTACGC
>UQCM01000104.1 GCA_900539525.1 uncultured Blautia sp. | reverse complement strand
CCGCGCTTCGCGCTCCCAAAATCCGAAAAACATTCGAAATCCGCTCATTTTTCTTTGAAAAATGGCTACTTTCTCATGTTTAGCGGGTTCCAAAGTCATGATTTTTCATGCAAGCATGAAAATCATGACCTTATGACCCTGGCATCATTCTATATAACAATAACGGCGTCCGGCTCGAAGACCGGGCGCCGCATTTGTTATTTTCATTATGTCACAGTTTGCATCCTATGACAAGAACTGAAATTCTTGGAATTTCCTTAACCCTGTGTCAGTACGGAACGCACATGTGCCACTTCCTCTGCTGTAGCTTTTGCAGCCGGTACATAGTACTGCTTGCTGCGGGCGATCTGGTAGATTTCCTCCTGGGACATTTCGCACTGGTTGCGGAGCTGTTTTAACGTCTGTTTCAGCTGCGGGTTTTCGGTCTGGGCGATCATTCCGGTATAGCGGGTGAGTTCTCCGTTAATGCCTGTCAGTGTATCCGTTACCATTGTTTTTTCATCCATGTTTCGTCCCTCCTATTGTAAAAACTTCATGAGCTGCTGTTTTGTTTCCATTGCGGACTGGGCAGATTTCTGAAAGAACTGCTTTACGCTCTGGTCGGTTGCCTGGCTGGCATAAGCCGTCATTTTACAGTGGTTTGTTTCACATCCGCCGATCAGGTGGCGAAGGTTCTGTAAGTCTAATTCTGAAATTTCTGTCATCATGAGAAGACCTCCTTAGCTGCATAAGATGATGTTGGTTACGCTTTTAGTATACCTTTTCTCTGCAAAAGTATGTAAATCTGAGAAAAGAACATACTACCAATATAAACCGCACAGAGTACGCTGACGGAGAGAAACATTTCCAGAAGCGGAGAAATATCCCTGATGAATTGAGTGAGAGCTGTTCGAAAGAAAAGCATCACTCCGGTGCTGACACATAAAGTAAAGGCAGGCTTGACGATCCAGCCGATACTGTCAAAGTGAAAATCAACACAGCCGGAAAGTGCGGCCAGTGCCATGGCTGCGGACAGAAGCTGGCTGAACAGAAGCCCCCAGAGATATCCGGTGATCCCGAAGCGGGGGACAGCGAACCATACAAAAAGGATACGGATGAGAAGGGAAACGGTATTCTGCCAGAAGGTCGTCATTGCCTTCCCCATGCCGTTTAAAATGCTGCTCAGGGTGGTACCGAGGTAGAGAAACGGACAGATCCAGGCCAGTATGAGGATGAACTTCCCGGCAAGGGCATTTCCAAACAGGATCCTGCCCATATCCTCCCCGAAACACAGAAAGATGCCGATACACAGGATGCCCAGAATCAGACTGTAGCATACGGTGCTTTCCAGAGTCCTGGAAATCCTTCCGTGTCTTCCGGATGCCTGTGCCTCGGAAACGGTGGGAAGCAGCATGACGGAAACGGCGCTGGTGATGGCGGAGGGAAAGAGCACCAGCGGAAGTGCCATTCCTGTGAGGATACCATAGACACTGAGGGAGGAGGAAACCGTCAGGCCGGACATCTGCAGGCGCAGGGGAATACAGACAGCCTCCACGCTCTGGAGCAGATTGATCAGCACCCTGTTTGCAGTCAGTGGAAGGGACAGCTGCAGGATATTGCGAAAAGGGGTTTGCAGCCCGGGAATGGTCTGACGAAGCTTCAGACGGCCAAAATGAAGTGCGGCGGCACTCATGGAAAACAGTGCCGAGGCGAATTCCTCACAGATCAGCCCGATCACTGCGAGTATGGGAGTGGGGCGCAGTCCCTTTTCGAGAAAAATCAGGTAGACAAGATAGGATACGGAAACTCTGGCAGCCTGTTCGATGAGCTGGGAAATCGCCGGGATATTCGTCTTTTTCAGTCCGAAATAGTATCCGCCCACGCAGGAATGGATACCGGCGAAGGGCAGTGCGAATGCAAGCAGACGGATCAGGGATTCGCAGCGGCTTTCTTTTAACAGATCCGCGGCGATCCATCCGGCTCCCCGGTGTAAAAACAGAGAGGCGAGAATCGTGCCTGCCGTTGTCAGGATGAGACCGGCCGCAAAGATGTCCCGCGCCCCCCGTCTGTCGCCCACAGCCATTCTTCCGGATACATTTCTGGATATGGCTGTCTGGATGCCGGAGGCTGTGAGGGAAAATGCCATGGTGTAGACAGGAAAGATGAGCTGGTAGATTCCCACGCCTTCCGCACCGATTGCGCGGGAGAGGAATATTCTATAGAAGAAGCCGATGATCCTGCTGATAAAGCCGACGACTGTCAGAATCATCGCCCCCTGAAGTATGACACGTTTTTGATTCATAAAACAGCTCCACAGTTGTTTTTATTTTTTATACTATATTCCTGACACAGGGTTGACAGAACCGCCCGGGAGTGATATAGTCAGATACAGAAATCCCAGTAAAATACTCGGATTATTTGAAGGGAGGAAACGGTATGAAACTGTCCACAAAGGGCAGATACGGGCTTCGGGCATTGGTTGACCTGGCGGTATACAGCGAAGAAGAGAATGTGTCGATCAGCAGTATTGCAGGAAGACAGAAGATATCGGAGAGCTATCTGGAACAGCTGATGGCGAAGCTGAAGAAAGCCGGTCTGGTGGTCAGTATTCGTGGAGCTGGAGGAGGTTACAAGCTGGGCAAACCGGCAGAGGAGATTTCCGTAGGCGATGTGCTCCGGGCACTGGAGGGAAATCTGGATGCTGTCGAGTGCGCCGGTCTGAAACCAGACAGGGGATGCCAGGGAGCAGATCTGTGTGTTACAAAGTATGTCTGGCAGCGGATCAATGAAAGCATCACGCAGGCCGTGGACGATATCAGTCTCTCCCAGTTAGTGGAAGAGAGCAAGGAATTTAAAAAGAAAGGGCAGCTGCCGGGAGGCGGCTGCGAATGTTAAGCAAGGAGTGAGGAAAATGTCTAGATTTATTTATTTGGATAATGCTGCTACCACAAAGACAGCGCCGGAGGTAGTAGAAGCGATGCTTCCGTATTTTACGGAGTATTATGGAAATCCGTCCAGTGTCTATGAGTTTGCCGGAAAGAGCAAGAAGGCAGTAAATGAGAGTCGTGAGACGATCGCAAATGCTCTGGGTGCTCAGGCAAATGAGATTTATTTTACAGCGGGAGGATCAGAGTCGGACAACTGGGCTCTGAAGGCGACAGCGGAAGCGTATGAGAGTAAGGGAAAGCATATCATTACGACGAAGATCGAACACCATGCGATCCTTCATACATGTGAATATCTGCAGAAGAGAGGCTATGAGATCACGTATCTGGATGTGGACGAGAACGGCGTGGTGAAGCTGGAGGAACTGAAAAAGGCGATCCGCCCGGATACGATCCTGATTTCCGTTATGTTTGCAAACAATGAGATCGGAACGATCCAGCCGATCCGTGAGATCGGAGAGATCGCACATGAGCACGGGATCCTGTTCCACACAGATGCTGTGCAGGCATTCGGGCAGGTGCCGATCAACGTGGATGAGTATCATATCGATATGCTCAGTGCCAGCGGACATAAACTGAACGGCCCGAAGGGTATCGGCTTCCTCTATATCAGAAAGGGAGTGAAGATCCGTTCCTTTGTCCATGGAGGTGCACAGGAGAGAAAGAGACGTGCGGGTACGGAAAATGTTCCCGGTATCGTCGGACTCGGAAAAGCCGTAGAGCGTGCGGTTGCCACGATGAAAGAGCGTACAGACAGGGAAATTGAGATGAGAGATTACCTGATCGAAAGGATCATGAAAGAGGTTCCCTACACGAGACTGAACGGTCACAGGACGAAGAGACTGCCGAATAATATCAATTTCAGCTTCCAGTTTATTGAGGGAGAATCTCTTCTGATCATGCTGGATATGGAAGGAATCTGTGGTTCCAGCGGTTCCGCCTGTACATCAGGCTCTCTGGACCCGTCCCATGTGCTGCTGGCCATTGGACTGCCTCATGAGATCGCACACGGTTCTCTGCGTCTGACCCTCAGCGAGGAGATTACAAAGGAAGATATGGACTATGTGGCAGAGGCGATCAAGAAGATCGTTGACAGGCTGCGCAGCATGTCACCGCTTTATGAGGATTTTGTAAAGAAGTCAGAGAAAGCAAATAAGTAAAAGAAAATAAGCAATAGAAACAAATAAATGGAAGAAATCCATAAATGAGAGAAACAGATTAATATATCGAAACAATTATAATGATAGAAAGCTTTTGGAGGAATCAGATATGTACAGCGAAAAAGTAATGGATCACTTTAATCATCCGAGAAATGTCGGGGAAATTGAAAATGCCAGTGGCGTAGGAACGGTAGGAAACGCAAAATGCGGCGATATCATGAGGATTTACCTGGATATTGATGAAAACGAGATCATCAGAGATGTGAAGTTCAAGACCTTTGGCTGCGGTGCGGCAGTGGCAACCAGCAGTATGGCAACAGAGCTGGTAAAGGGCAAATCTGTCAATGAGGCATTGAAGGTGACAAATAAGGCGGTTATGGAAGCACTGGATGGACTTCCTCCGGTAAAGGTGCACTGCTCTCTGCTGGCAGAGGAGGCGATCCACGCAGCACTCTGGGATTATGCTGAGAAGAAAGGGATCAAGATCGAAGGTCTGACAAGACCGAAGTCGGATATCCATGAAGGTGAAGAGGAAGAAGAGGAAGAATACTAAGAATATCCGGAAACGAGGAGTATCGGGAATACCTGGAAAACGAAGAGTACCGGGAATATCTGAAAGCGAAAAGTACTAAGAATACCAGGAATACTGAGAAATATAGAGGAGTGTCATGGCTAAGAAAAGAGTTGTAGTGGGGATGTCCGGCGGGGTGGATTCTTCGGTGGCGGCATATTTATTGAAAGAGCAGGGCTACGATGTGATCGGTGTGACCATGCAGATCTGGCAGGATGAGGACGAGGTCACCCAGCAGGAGAACGGCGGGTGCTGCGGTCTGAGTGCGGTCGATGATGCCAGACGGGTGGCACAGGATCTGGAGATTCCGTATTATGTGATGAATTTCAAGACGGAATTTAAGCAGAATGTCATGGATTACTTTGTGGATGAATATCTCCACGGAAGGACTCCGAACCCGTGTATCGCCTGCAACCGTTATGTGAAATGGGAATCCCTGCTCAGACGCAGTATGGAGATCGGAGCGGACTATATCGCCACCGGTCATTATGCCAGGATCCGCAGGCTGGAAAATGGCCGCTATACCATAACAAAGTCTGTGACAGCAGAGAAGGATCAGACCTATGCACTTTACAATCTGACGCAGGATCAGCTGGCGCATACCCTGATGCCGGTGGGTGAATACACGAAGGATGAGATCCGAGGGATCGCGCAGAAGATCGGGCTTCGTGTGGCGCATAAGCCGGACAGTCAGGAGATCTGCTTTGTGCCGGATCAGGATTATGCGGGATTTATTGAAAGAAGCACGGGAACTGTGATTCCGGAAGGAAACTTTGTGAACACAAAAGGAGAGGTCATCGGCTGCCACAGGGGGATCACCCATTATACCATCGGTCAGAGAAGAGGACTGAATCTGGCAATGGGGCATCGTGTGTTCGTGTCGGAGATCCGCCCGCAGACAAATGAAGTGGTGGTGGGCGAAGAGAAGGATATTTTTCGTCATACCCTCTATGCGGACAGGCTGAATGCCATGGCAGTACCGGAGTTTGAGGACGGGATGGAGGTCATGGCAAAGATACGCTATAACCATAAGGGCTCGCCATGCCGGATTGAGAAAGCAGGAGAGGACAGGCTTTTTTGCACCTTCCCGGAGGCCCAGAGGGCGATCACACCCGGACAGGCGGTTGTTTTTTATCAGGGGGATCATGTGCTTGGCGGCGGGACGATTCTCGGAGCCGGGCAGGAATAAGCTATAGAGCTATATACTGTTGTTCTGAACAGTTATAGCTCTTTTTTTATCTGTTTTTGTAAATAATGTACACAATTGGAAAAAGATATTGATTTCAATGGGGGGATATGATTTAATCCCGTTTTCGACAGTTTGCAAACTAGATAAAGGCTACAAACAGCGTAAATAT
>UQCM01000103.1 GCA_900539525.1 uncultured Blautia sp. | reverse complement strand
TTTCCTTTTCTGGCACTTCCATTAATGATTACAATTTTCATGCGTGTATCCTCCAACTTCCGATTTCATGATATCATTTCTAATACAGATTTTACCGTATTTTTCAGATTCAGTCCATCTTTTAATCCCAGTCGATAGAAAAATTCTTCTGTTTCTGCTCCACTGCTAAAAATTGCATTACAGTATTCCGTAATCACTTCTTCCTGTTCTTGGGATAACGTTTCCAGTAATTTCTGGTATTTCTTATCAATCTCACTTACTGGCTCTTTATCCTGCTTTAACTTCCATTCTGAATATGCTTTCCCCATATGCTCTGTAATTGTCAGATTCACAAATTCCTGCACTTCCTCGGATATGGTGCTCGCAGATTCCTGTTTATCTTTCTTTTTATCATTTGATTTTTCAAGTGTCGTGTCATCAATATAACGAATGATTTCTCGAATATTTGACTTCATCGACTGCAGATATCCTTTCATCAGCACAGCTACTTTTCTAGCATCCGATTTTTCGGTTTCTTTTTCCAGCATATAAAACTCTTCCAGTTCTTTCAGAATATCCATCCCTGCTTTCATCTGAAATTCCACCTCAAGCAAATCATCCATCACTTTATATAATTCTTCCATTGTTTATTTCTGCCTTTCCATATAGCGCCACTATATTTTCCACAATCATCCAAAAATAAATTCCTGTAATCCACATTTCACAACTTCAATTACTGCAACTATCCCCATACCGATATGTGGGAGTAGAACAAACACTACTGTCGTAATAATCGCTGATTTCATTGTCCAGTCCGTACTGATTCCAAACCCAATACTCAAAACTTCTGTCACAACAGAGATTCCGGCTATCAGATAGCAGAATCCAGCAGATAACCCAACCAGGAACACCAGCACAATATTCACCGCTGCAAGTACCAGCCAAACAGGAGCTGCAATAATTCGAAATGGCAGTTTTATCATAAATCTCAACATAATTCTTCCTCCTACTTTGTGCCCAGTGGACACAAGGTTATTTTAGCATATCTGCCAGATATGACTATCTCTTTTTAAACTTCGTGCCCAGTGGGCACAAAGTTCTTACCTGTCTGGAATATCCTTCCCCCAGTACATGTCATGTCGAACTTCAGCATCATAAAACTGATTGATTGTTGCAGGAGCGTTATACAATACCGTCAGCATATACTGCCGGATATTCTTCACTTTGCTTGTACTCCTGTCAAGACTGAAAAACACATACTGGATGTGTTCATACCCGACTTTGAGCAAACGGCTCTTGACCACTTGTGTAGGCACAGCTTCCCCATTGATCTGCTGATATGTCTTTGTCGAACATATTGCATCCAGCATCAGCTCTACCAGCTCTTCTACTCGTCCAGTTCCATAGCTCTGACAAAGGATCTCATATTCGATATTATCATGAATTAACTGTCGATACTCATTTCTCTCCTGTATCCTATCTCTCCCTTTCTCTTGTTCAGATAGATATTGATAAGATTCATTCTCACTAAATTCAGTATAATTATATTCAGTATTATTACAGTTTGTTTTTGAAACTTCTTGAAGTTTGTTTTCTAAACTTCTTGAAGTTTGTTTTTCAAACTCCTTGAAGTTTGTTTTTAAAACTTCTTGAAGTTTATTTTTCAAACTTCCTGAAGTTTGTTTTTCAAACTTCTGTGTATTTACGGGCTTTTCCGGCTCTTTTTTCGCATATTCTTCTATTTCTGTCTCTGTATTTTCTTTTCTCTCTGCTACATTTTCCGGTGTTTCTTCCGAATCTAAGATTGCTGGCTCATCTGGATATTCTGTCAGGCTGAAATTTTTCACGTAAATAACATTTGTTTTTCCAAGTCCGATTCGCCTCTTCTCAATCAATCCAATCCCTTTTTCCTGATCCAGCTCTTTTAGACAATTCACAGCCTTATTCCTGCCACAGTTAAGCATTTCCATAATCTCTTCCACCGAAAAGAAAATATATGCCCTGTCCTCTTCATCAAACCACCGGTTCTTGATGGACAGTGACATCCGGTCTAACATCAGTCCGTACAGCACCTTTGCTTCGCAGGAGAGATTTTTAAAATATTCACTTGTAAACAGCAGTTTGGGAATACGATAAAAACTGTACATATCGCATTCCATTCCTTGAAAATAATGGAATGTTGCTCTTATACTCATGACACATCCCTCCCTTCGTACTTATCAATGATTCTGATTGCTCCATTCCTCCAAAAGCTGACATATAACAGTCCGTATCTTCTGTTCATCATACTCTGGAGGAAAATACTTCTTAATTTCATCCTGTTTTAATGTTACCGTTGTTTTCTTCTTACGCTCTCCTATAACCAGGAGCCGCACAATCTCTTTTGTCAGCGTTTTTTCTTCTCGATGTTGTTTTATTTTTTTTGCCTGTTCCAGACTTGGATATTTTCCGGTACTCTCATGCACTTCTTCCACCATCTCCTGTTCTGGAACCGTAAGATAGGAAAGTTCTACACCTACCTGCAATCCGATCACATCACGATCTACTGCGTTTAATAGGTCATTCATCAGATATGTGAGCCGAATATAGCGATACACCTGCCTTGCACTGTCATTTCCGTTCTTCCCAATGTCTTTCGCACTGATACCTCCTGATGTTCCCTGATGATTCATTGCTTCCATCTTCATACGGTATGCAAATGCCTTTTCACTTGGGAGTATATTAGGTCTCTGCAGATTGCTGTCTACCATCGCACGGACAGCTGTATCTTGATCCATATTTCTGATAATAACCGGAACCTCTTTAAGACCAGCAAGTTGTGCCGCATGTCTCCTTCTGTGACCGGCGATGATTTCATATTCACCATCACCCAGCGGTCGTACCAGTAATGCTGTAAGAATTCCCTCTTCTTTCACACTTTCCACCAGTTCCGCCATTGCCTCATCATCATTTACTTGAAATGGATGGTTCTCGAAAGAATGTAAATGCTCAAGTGAAACCTGCTGGATATCGTTCGTTTCTTCTCCTCCTCCAAGTAATTCATCATAAGATGTCAGTTTTATCTTCGATGCACTTCTACCTTTCATCCAAAAGCACCTCCTGTGTCATCTGCCAATATGCAGCCGCTACTTTTCCTTTTGGATCATGCTCAAATATGCTGATCCCTTCCGCACTGATTTCAGCTGCTCGTACTGAAAATGGAATACTCTGTGGAAAAATCTTAATCTGGTTTCCATATGTATCAAAAATCAGATCAGATATATCTCTTGCATAGTTCGTTCGGTTATCCACCATTGTGATCAATATACCTCCAATTTTCAGTTGTTTGTTAAGCTGTCTTCGCACCTTTCCTATCGTCCGTATCAGCTGTTCTAGACCCTTTACAGGAAGATAAGCCGCCTGGACAGGTATAATAACTGCATCGACACTGGCAAGTGCATTGATCGTCAGCATTCCAAGTGATGGCATACAGTCAATCAATATATAGTCGTATTCTCCTCTCATTCTTTCTATATATTGTTTTAAGACAAGTTCCCTGCTCATAATATTTACAAGTGAAACTTCCATTCCAGAGAGTTCGATGTTTGCCGGAATCAAATCAATTCCTTCCTGGTGATGTAAAATTCCCAGTGTATTTTCAAATGGTTCGTCTTCTACAATTTTTGTCAGAATAGTAGCCAGTGTGATTGGTAATTCATCTGGGTTATGATACCCAAGACTTGCTGTCATACTTCCCTGCGGATCATTGTCAATCACAAGCACTTTCTTCCCTGCTTTTGCAAGTCCGACTGCCAGATTCACGCAACTTGTTGTCTTGCCAACCCCGCCTTTTTGTGAACACAATGCCAGCACTTTACAATCCTTCATTACTTTCTCTTCCATCCTTTTTATCCTCCCATAAATAACTTGAACCTTTCAGCATCCATAATGCTGCTTCCAAAAATGCAAGATACCGTTCTGTCATACTATCAAGAACCGGTTCTGAAATAACTGGTTTTTCAGACTTCAAATCTTTTGCCACATCCTCCAAAACCAAACTCATTTCCTTCATTTCTGACCGGATAATCTCAATTGTTTCTTTCTTTCCAACAACACATACATGATTGTAAATGCATGATCGGACGATATAATCCTGTTTTTTCATTCCGCTCACTTTCACTCGTTCTTCAATTGTTGCTTTTTCATAAGAATTCACCCGAAAAGAAATGGTCGTTGTGTTGTGTTTTCCATGTCTGTCACCAGCCATCGCTTATTCCTCCTCTTCCTCATGTTTCTTATCTAGCAAACCTGCTAATTTACTCTGTGTAGACGGATACAGATGTGAATAAGTGTTCAACGTGGTTTCCACCTTTTCATGTCCAAGGCGTTCTGCAATCTCCAATGGAGCCACCCCCATATCAACCAGCATACTGGCATGGGAATGGCGGAGATCATGAAGTCGTATCCGCTTTACACCAGACCGCTCGATTCCGGTAGCCATACAATGTTCCATATGCGATTTGGTAAACCGAAAAAGTCTTTCCTTTTTCATAATTCCATACAAATGACTGCAATACTCCCGAAATTCCTCTGCAAGAAAATCCGGCATCGTAATCACACGGATACTCTTTGGAGTTTTCGGCTGCGTGATCATATCCTTTCCTTTCAGTCTCTGATAAGATTTATTGATTGATATGGTTTTCTCTTCAAGATTGATGTCATTATAAGTAAGTGCAAGCAATTCACCGATACGCATTCCGGTCCAGTACAACAAAAGAAACGCCATTCTTGTCTCCGGCTTATCACTTACTGTCTCCAGAAAAGCATTGAACTCTTCCTGCATCCAGAAGTCCTTCGGTTCTCCTTTACTCTTGCCAATCGCTCCTGCCTTCCTGCAGGGATTATCCTGCAGGTTATAATACCGCATTGCATAATTGAAGATTGCAGTCAGCTGGCAGTTCACTGTTTTCAGATAAGTAGGAGAATATCCTTTTCCATTCTTATCCTTATACGTCAGCAACTCATTCTGCCATGCACGGACGTCTGCCACCGTAATTTCACTGAGAATCTTCTTTTCAAAATAAGGCTTGATTTTCAGGTCAATAATATATCGCTTCGTGTACATAGTGTTTTCTCTGAGACGGACATCCATATCTTTGTAATAAATCTCCAGAAAATTTCCAAATTCAATATCCACACCCTGACTCTGCTGTTGTAGGAAATCTCTTTCCCATTCCTTAGCTTCACCCTTGGTCCTGAATCCTCTTTTCTGTTTTCTTTTCCGATTTCCCTGCCAGTCTTTGTAATAGACCTGTACTTTCCAGTTTTTTCCTTCTTTGTAAACCCCCATTGCTAATCCTCGACTTTCATGCCATAAATCTTTTCTGCCAGGAATTTCGTAGAGATTTTTCCAGCTACTACAATATAGCCTTTTGCCTTCAATTCTTTGTTGTATTCTCGCATCAGACTATATGCATAAGTTTTTGAAACTCCAAGAATTGCACACACATCATCCACATCCATATACATTTTTTCCTGCATCATACTCATACCGCTTTATCCTCCTTCAAATACTGCTCAACATGTTCCAGACCATAGATCTTGTCCTCTACATAGCGGGTTGGCACCCGACCGAGAATCACATAATAGTTCTTGCTTGCCAGATCGGCATTCATTCTTTCCACTACCCGGTAAGCAAACGAAACTGATAATCCAAAGAGTTCTGCAATGTCTTCCACTGATAAATACATTTTTCTCTTACGCATGAAACCATTCCTTTCCCTCTTCCTGTGGAATCTCACAAGTATCTTCTACTCCGTAGAAACGCTTCACAAAATACTTTGTCGGAACTTTTCCTCTAAGCGTCAGGTAGCCCTGTTCTTCCAGTTCCTTGTTCAGATTTCCGATGATTTCATAAGCCGATGTCTGTTTTACTTCCAGAAGTTCACATATATCGGCTGCCTTTAAAAATAATTTGTTCTGCATAATCAGTACCTCCTGTGTTTTGAATATTTATCTCTTCATATACTCTGTACTGGCAGATGCAAAATCGGACATCATTTTCCGAAATTTATCAAATTTTCTTGTTTTTTAATTCTCCATCAGTGTGATTACTGTGTCATGGAGTTTAAGCTCATCGAAAATAAAGAACCTTTCTGTGGTATCTGTTTTCTAAATGCAGGCAACAAAAAAACAGTCTGCCTTGACGAAAATCACTTCAATCAAAACAAACTGTTCTTCATATTTACTCTAATTTTATTTTATGAGAATAACTGATTTCACGAAATTTGCAGGTGAATCTGGAATATAAACAAGAGAAAAAA
>UQCM01000102.1 GCA_900539525.1 uncultured Blautia sp. | reverse complement strand
GAGAGCATCTGCCTTACAAGCAGAGGGTCATAGGTTCGAGCCCTATAGGTCCCATTTATATGGCGGAATAGCTCAGTTGGCTAGAGCATACGGTTCATACCCGTAGTGTCGAGAGTTCGAATCTCCCTTCCGCTACTGATGAAGCCGGGAAGTATTTGAGGACAGATACTTTTAGGCTTCTTTTTTTGATAATGAGTTAGCAAAAGCTAACTGATAAAGAAAGGAGTAACAAATGAGTATTGTAATCATCGGCGGAAATGAATGTATGGTCTGCCAATATAAGAAAATCTGCAGAGACTACGGCTGCAGAGTAAAAGTATATGCAAAAGAAAAAGGTTGTCTCAGAAAAAAGCTGGGGAAACCTGACCTGATGATCTTATTTACCAATACAGTATCCCATAAGATGGTTAACTGTGCAGTGTCAGAAGCAAAAAGGAATAAAATACAGATGGTAAGGACGCACGCCAGCAGTGTATCTGCTCTGACAGATGTGTTGGAAACCTATGTTTCATAAGTCACAATACCATATAAATCTGATGTTGGGGTCAAAAGCATTTGACCCTGGCATCATAAATCTTAATAAAATATGAATATCATCAGAAATCATTCATAATTTATTAATAAAAACAAAAAGGATTCCGTTTTTTGGTATGCTAAGATAGTGCACGTAGTAAAGAAAGAGGTGCGAAAGATTTGGAACACCTCAGATTTATGAGGAGGATAGATATTATGATGAAAAAAGTAATGGGACTTGCTGCAATGGCAGTATTAGCAGGTGCACTGGTAACAGGATGTGGAAATAAAACAGCAGAGACAACAGCTGCAACAGACGCAGGCGTAACAACAGAGGCACCGGCCACAGAAGCTATGGCTGATACAGAAGCACCGGCTACAGAGGCTATGGCTGATACAGAGGTCGCTGATACAGAAGCTCCGGCTGATACAGAGGCGGCAGCTACAGAGGCTGTGGCAGAAACTGAAGCAGAATAATCGAGCAGCAATGCACATACCCCGGCATTTGGCCGGGGATTTTTTTACCCTTTTCAACAACCAGCAAAACATGATATAGTGTAACTGTCGAGAGCCCTGCATGAGCAAAAGGAAAGCCCAGAATGGGTGATTTTGCGAATGGGCACTGAATAGTTATAAAACAGCTGTCGTGAAAGGTGATACAGAAGGGAGAAGAGAAATGCGCGTTGGAATGGGATATGATGTTCACAGGTTGACGGAAGGACGTAAACTGATCATGGGGGGAGTGGAGATCCCTTTTGAGAAAGGGCTGCTGGGACATTCAGATGCGGACGTGATCGTACATGCGATCATGGATGCACTTCTGGGCGCGGCAGCACTGGGCGACATCGGAAAGCATTTTCCGGATACAGATCCTGCCTATGAAGGAATTTCAAGTATCGAACTGTTGTGTCACGTGGGAAAGCTGCTGGATGAGAGCAATTACGTGATTGAAAATATCGATGCTACGATTATTGCCCAGAGGCCGAAGCTGCGTCCTTATATTGAGCAGATGGAGACAAATGTCGCAGAGGCACTGGGGATTGACAGGACCCGTATCAACATTAAGGCGACAACAGAGGAAGGACTGGGATTTACCGGGACGGGCGAAGGGATTTCTTCCCAGGCAATCTGTGCACTGATTCCTTTGATGGACGGAGTGGCAAATGACAGAATGGAAGAACGATGCGGTGGCTGCAAAGGATGTGTCAGGACGTATGAAGCATAGGGTACGGCTGCTCGATGCAGCAGAAAATGAAAAGACCAGAGAACTGTACCGGAAGGTATTCCGGGAGGACAGTGAGAGATTTGTAGAATATTATTATCATAAGAAAACGAGAGAAAACAGGATCTATGTGGTGGAAAGTGAAGAGGGAGAGATCCTGTCCATGCTCCATCTGAATCCATACCTGGTACGCCTGGGGAGACTGGAGACCTTTGGTGAGTATGTGGTGGCGGTAGCCACGGATGAAAACTATCGCCATCAGGGAATGATGAGAAGTCTTCTGAAAGCATCTCTGGAGGATATGCGGCGGATCGGGGAGCCGTTTGCATTCCTGATGCCGGCGGATGAGGCGATCTACCATCCATTTGGTTTCCGGTTTATTTATCGTCAAAACAGGAGCATCCTGGATACAGGAGCTGTCCGGAAGAAGCCGGGACTTTGCTGTCAGTCTGCCGGAAAAGAGGATCTGAACAGGCTGGAGGAATTTGCAAATGCATATCTAAGTAAGCATTACCGGTCGTTTGCCTTCCATACCAGGGAATATTTTGAGACACTTCTTGAGGAGCAGAAGTGTCAGAATGGTGAAGTGGTTATGCTGATGAAGGAAGGGGAAGTCTGCGGCTGGTTTTTTACGGCGCTGGAGGACGGCGCAGAGGTTCGTGAGGCTGTCATCGAGGACGGATATGAGGAATACCTGGGCCCGGCGATCGCAGGTCACCTGCCGGAATATGAGAAAATAAAGCTGTACGGTTTCCCGAAGAGTGTTCAGGAGGAGCAGGAGGAAGAACCGCTGATCATGGGCAGGATCATCAATCCACAGCAGTTTGCCGCAGGTCTGCGGGCAGAGGAAAAGGTAACATTTGTTTTTGAGCTGCAGGACAGCCTGCTTGAGGAAAATTCAGGAATCTACCGTTTTTCTGCTGACCGTGAAGGCGGGAGCATGGAGAAATGTACGGATACAGAACCTGCCTTTTCCATAGGCATCGATGTATTTACAGAGCTGGCCTTTGGTATGCGTTCTGCGGAGGAGGCCGGGATGCCGGATCAGATTGCACGGGAATGGAAGAAGGTGCAGGATCTTACACCGGTTCTATTTAACGAGATTGTATGATGCCAAGGGACAAATGGACATAAAATACATGCTTGCATGAAAAATCATGACTTTTTACTCCAACATTATTGTGCAGATGCCGGCATATCCGTTTTATACTTGATGGCTATTGACAAAATGCAGGGAATTGCATAGACTGAGAACAGTTATGGAACGGGTATGCCAAGCATGGAATACGAAACGGCTGTTTTGTATGAAACTGTGATAAAACCGTTATAAAACCGTTATCTTTGATAGGAATGAAAGGACGAAAAGTATGAAGGTATACAATACATTAACAAAACAGAAAGAAGAATTCATCCCTCTGGTGCCGGGAAAGGTGAGTATGTATGTGTGCGGACCGACTGTGTACAATTTTATTCATATCGGAAATGCCAGACCGATGATCGTTTTTGACACGGCAAGACGCTATATGGAACATAAAGGATATGAGGTGAACTACGTTTCAAATTTCACGGATGTGGATGACAAGATTATTGCAAAATCGATTGAGGAAGGTGTTCCGGCCGGGGAAATTTCCCGGCGATATATCGAAGAGTGCAAAAAGGACATGGAAGGCATGAATGTAAAGCCGGCTACCACGCATCCGCTGGCCACACAGGAAATTGACGGGATGCTGGAGATGATTTCCGACCTGATCGAAAAGGGATATGCTTACAATGTGAACGGAACTGTGTATTTCCGAACCAGAAAGTTTGAAGAATACGGAAAGCTCTCTCATAAGAATCTGGATGATCTGCGTTCAGGAAACCGTTCTCTGCTGGTATCCGGAGAGGATCAGAAGGAGGATCCGCTGGATTTCGTTTTGTGGAAGCCGAAGAAGGATGGAGAGCCGTTCTGGAAATCACCATGGAGTGAAGGACGTCCCGGATGGCATATCGAATGCTCTGTAATGTCAAAGAAATATCTGGGGTCTGAGATCGATATCCATGCAGGCGGTGAGGATCTGATCTTCCCGCACCATGAAAATGAAATCGCCCAGAGCGAATGCTGCAATGGTGTGCCGTTTGCGAAATACTGGCTGCATAATGCATTTTTGAATATTGATAACCGCAAAATGTCCAAATCTCTGGGGAATTTTTTTACGGTCAGAGAGATTGGCGAGAAATATGATCTGCAGGTACTTCGTTTCTTTATGCTGAGTGCGCATTACAGAAGTCCTCTGAATTTCAGCGCTGAACTGATGGATGCATCCAGAAACAGCCTGGAGCGTATTGTCAATGCGGTAAGCCGTCTGAAGGATCTGATGGCAGGCGCACAGGACAGGGAGATGACAGAAGAAGAGCGGGCGATCGTAAAAGAGGCGGACGGATTTGCAGAGAAATTTGATTCAGCTATGGATGATGATTTTAATACGGCAGATGCGATTTCTGCTATTTTTGAACTGGTGCGATTCGCAAACACGAAGCTGACCGTGGAAAATTCCATGGCATGTGTGAAAGCTGTCTATGATGAGATCGTGGAGCTTTCCGATATCCTGGGACTGATCGTGGAGAAGAAAGAAGAGATTCTGGCAGAAGATATCGAGAAGCTGATCGAGGAACGCCAGGCAGCCAGAAAGGCAAAGAATTTTGCCAGAGCGGATGAGATCAGGAATATGCTGCTTGAGAAAGGCATCATTCTGGAGGACACAAGAGAAGGTGTGAAATGGAAAAAAGCGTGATGTCTCCGGCGGAATATCTGCGGGAGCAGTTTGGACTTGGAGAAACGGACCTCAGAACCTACTCTCCGCTGACACTGGCCTATATCGGGGATGCGATCTATGATCTGATCATACGGACGCTGATCGTGGAGAGGGGGAACAGTCAGCCAAACAGGCTGCATAAGAGAGCCAGCACCCTGGTAAAGGCGTCTGCACAGGCGGAGATGATCGAACGTCTCCTGCCGGTGCTGACTGAGGAGGAAATGAGTATTTACAAACGCGGGCGGAATGCCAAATCGTATACGATGGCAAAGAACGCAACGATGCTGGACTACCGGAAGGCGACAGGCTTTGAGGCTCTTATGGGATACCTCTATCTGAAAGGGGAACTGGAGCGCATGATTGATCTTATTAAAATAGGGCTGAACAAAGGAGAACGCGCATGAGATATGAAGAATTGACGATAGAAGGCAGAAATGCCGTGCTGGAGGCATTTCGTGCCGGCAAGCCGATCGATAAGCTGTTTGTGCTCGACGGATGCCAGGACGGACCGATTCGTTCGATTACGAGAGAGGCCAGAAAGCATGATACCATTATCAATTACGTCCCGAAGGAACGTCTGGATCAGCTGTCGGAAACAGGGAAGCACCAGGGAGTGATCGCATTTGCAGCGGCATATGAGTACGCACAGGTGGATGACATTCTGACACTTGCACAGGAAAAAGGGGAAGCACCGTTTCTCTTTCTGCTGGATAATATTGAAGATCCGCACAATCTCGGGGCGATCATCCGGACAGCGAATCTGGCAGGCGCACACGGTGTCATTATTCCCAAAAGGCGGGCAGCAGGACTGACAGCGACAGTGGCAAAGACATCAGCAGGTGCTCTGAACTATACGCCGGTGGCCAAGGTAACGAATCTGGGACAGACCATTGAGGAACTGAAAAAGAAGGGCATGTGGTTTGTATGTGCCGATATGGACGGAGAAATCATGTACCGTCTGGATCTGAAAGGTCCGATCGGCCTGGTGATCGGAAATGAAGGAGAAGGAGTCAGCCGGCTGGTAAAAGAAAAATGTGACTTTACTGCTTCTATTCCCATGAAGGGAGATATTGATTCTCTGAATGCTTCGGTAGCCGCAGGAGTGCTTGCTTATGAAATTGTACGTCAGAGAATGGATACACCTGGAAAAGCGGGGCAGTAGATGCAGGAGAACATATGGAAGGGTACACAGAGTATTCAGATGAAGAGCTGATATCTATGATGCATCAGGGCAAACCGGAGATCATGGATTATCTGATGGAAAAATACAAACATCTTGTGCGCAGGAAGGCGAGAGCACTTTATCTGATGGGGGGAGACGGAGATGATCTGATCCAGGAAGGGATGATCGGACTGTTCAAGGCTGTTCGTGATTTCAGATCGGAGAGAGGAGGCTCCTTTGCCGGTTTTGCTGACCTGTGTATTTCCAGGCAGATGTATACGGCAGTGGAGGCTTCGGAGCGTAAGAAACATATTCCACTGAATTCGTATATATCTCTGTACTCCGGTACCGTGGGAAGCCGGGAACATGCAGTCCCCCTGCAGGATGTTCTTCCGGATCACAAGGAAATTAACCCGGAAGAAATGGTCATAGACAGAGAAACCCAGGAACAGATGCACAAGGAACTGAAAAAGAATCTGAGCAGATTTGAAACCCGGGTTCTTGGGGCCTATCTGGAAGGGATGGATTACCGGGAAATTGCAGAGAAGATGGGAAAGAAACCGAAGGCCATTGACAACGCTTTGCAGCGCATCAAGAGAAAAGTTACATTAAAATAGGTTCATAAAAGTCGAAAAAGTGATGTCAAGCATTTTTGAAAATGTCCCAAAATAAGTGAAACATTAGCCCCGTCAA
>UQCM01000101.1 GCA_900539525.1 uncultured Blautia sp. | reverse complement strand
CGAATGTTTTTCGGATTTTGGGAGCGCGAAGCGCGGAAAAATCCGAAGGCATCATAGGGTCAAATACTTTTGACCCTGGCATCTTCTTATATTATTATAAAAATTCCTGTTCGTCCAGCATTTTTAGAAAAAAACTGGTGTATTTCAAAGCTTTGTGCTAGAATACTGTTGAAAAAGATACACAAAGGACGGAACTATAATGATTTTAGCATGTCAGAATATAAATAAAGCTTTCGGTACAAATGAAATCTTAAAAAATGCATCTTTTCATATTGAGGAGCGGGAGAAAACAGCGATTGTAGGGATCAACGGAGCAGGAAAATCCACACTTCTGAAGATCATCATGCATCAGATGAGCGCAGACTCCGGCGAAGTGATCCTCGCAAAGGGGAAAACGATCGGTTATCTGGCTCAGCATGAGGCGGTTTCATCAGGAAATACGATTTACACAGAACTTCTGGAAGTGAAGCGTGATCTGATCGATATGGAGGAGCGCATCCGACAGATGGAGCTGGAAATGAAATCTCTGGAAGGTGATGCTCTCACACAGCTGCTGGAAGCCTACAACCGGCTGAGCACAGAATTTGAGCGCAGGGATGGTTATTCCTGGAAAAGTGAGCTTACAGGTGTCCTGAAAGGGCTTGGTTTTGAAGAAGATGAATTTGATAAACAGATCGAAACCCTTTCCGGAGGCCAGAAGACCCGTGTTGCCCTTGGAAAACTCCTTTTGTCAAAGCCGGATATCATTCTTCTGGATGAGCCTACCAACCACCTGGATATGAATTCCATCGCCTGGCTGGAAACTTATCTGCTGAATTATACAGGGGCCGTGATCATCGTGGCCCATGACCGGTATTTTCTGAACCGTGTGGTCACGAAGGTAGTGGAGATCGATAACGGACATGTCACCACCTTCCTCGGCAACTACTCGGCCTATGCCGAAAAAAAGAAGCAGCTGCGTGATACTGCATGGAAAGCCTGGATGAACCAGCAGCAGGAGATCAAACACCAGAAGGAGGTCATCGAAAAACTGAAATCCTTCAACCGTGAGAAATCCATTAAGCGCGCCGAGAGCCGTGAAAAAATGCTTGAAAAAATAGAAATTCTCGAAAAACCTTCCGATGTGAACGACGAGATCCGCATGAAGCTTGAGCCACGTGTACTCAGCGGGAATGATGTACTTACGGTAGAAGGACTTGCGAAAAGCTTTGATGGAAATACCCTCTTTTCAGATTTGAACTTCGAGATCAAACGCGGGGAGCGGGTGGCGATCATCGGGAATAACGGAACGGGTAAGACAACGATCCTGAAGATCATCAACAGTGTCATTGCGGCAGATGCCGGAAGATTCACTCTGGGGAGCAAGGTGCATATCGGCTATTATGACCAGGAACACCATGTTCTTCATATGGAAAAGACACTTTTTGAAGAAATATCGGATGCATATCCCACTCTCACAAATACACAGATCCGGAATGTACTGGCAGCCTTTCTCTTTACGGGAGATGATGTATTCAAAAGGATTTCTGATCTGAGCGGCGGGGAGCGCGGACGGGTTTCTCTTGCGAAGCTGATGCTTTCAGAAGCAAACTTTATTATCCTGGACGAGCCTACCAACCATCTGGATATCATCTCCAAGGAGATTCTTGAGAATGCCCTGAACAGCTATACCGGTACCGTGCTTTACGTGTCACATGACCGCTACTTCATCAATCAGACGGCTACCCGAATCCTGGAACTTACCGGAAATACTCTGGTTAATTATATCGGAAACTATGACTACTATCTGGAGAAAAAAGAGGAGCTGACACAGATCTATGCCCCTTCTGCCCTGTCCGATTCTTCTGCGGAAAAGGAAAGTGAATCAAAACTGTCCTGGCAGCAGCAAAAGGAAGAACAGGCGAAGCAGCGCAAACGCCAGAACGATCTGAAAAAGACAGAGGACAGGATTCATGAGCTGGAGACAAGAGACAGTGAGATCGATGAACTGATGACACAGGAAGAAGTCTTTACGGATATGTCAAAATGCCTGGAGCTGAATAAGGAAAAAGCTGCGATCCTGGAGGAGCTGGATGCTCTGTATGAAATCTGGGAAACACTGGCTGAATGATATAAGCCAGGGGACAAATGGGAGTGCAAAGAAAGGAAAAATCATCGCAAGGCTCATTTGTCGGGCAGCATATCCTATGATTTATGTTAAGAAAGAGAAAAACAGACCGAATAATGCATCCTGCACGGTCTGTTTTTCCTATTTATGTGACTGAAGACTACAGTGTCTTTTCTAATTCTTCTCTTACTGCTTTGATAAAGCCTTCGCTGTTTAATACGGTCGGATTCTCAATGGAAGTAATCAGTGCAAGGTCTTTTGTCATCCTTCCGTCCTCGATGGTCTTCACTGTAGCTGCCTCCAGCTTATCTGCAAAAGTTACAAGCTCCGGAATCTGATCCAGTTCACCACGCTTACGCAGTGCTCCTGACCATGCGAAAATGGTTGCAACGGAATTTGTGGATGTCTCCTCTCCCTTCAGGTGCTTGTAGTAATGACGCTGTACCGTACCGTGTGCAGCCTCATACTCGAAATTTCCATCCGGAGACACCAGTACGGAGGTCATCATCGCCAGAGAACCGAAAGCCGAGGATACCATATCACTCATAACATCGCCGTCATAGTTCTTGCATGCCCAGATAAAGCCGCCTTCCGCTTTCATGACACGTGCAACTGCATCATCGATCAGAGTATAGAAGTACGTGATACCTGACTGTTCAAATTTCTCCCTGTATTCTTTCTCATAGATTTCCTGGAAGATATCCTTGAATGTATGATCATATTTCTTGGAAATCGTATCCTTTGTGGCGAACCACAGATCCTGTTTCGTATCCAGCGCATAGTTAAAGCAGCTCTTTGCAAAGCTTGTGATCGAAGCCTCGGTATTGTGCATTCCCTGAAGCACACCGGCACCCTTGAATTCATGAATCAATTCTCTCGTCTCAGTTCCATCTTCCGCAGTAAATACCAGTTCTGCTTTTCCAGGGCCGCCCACTTTTATCTCAGATGCTTTATAAACATCACCATAAGCATGTCTTGCAAGTGTGATTGGTTTTTTCCAGTTCTTTACACACGGTTCAATTCCCTTTACAACGATCGGGGTACGAAATACAGTTCCATCCAGAATCGCGCGGATCGTACCGTTCGGACTTTTCCACATTTCCTTAAGATTGTATTCTGTCATCCTTGCGGCATTCGGAGTGATCGTTGCACATTTTACAGCCACACCGTATTTTTTTGTTGCATTCGCACTGTCAAAGGTTACCTGATCGTTTGTCTCATTACGGTGTTCAAGCCCCAGATCATAATACTCTGTTTTCAGATCAATAAATGGAAGCAGCAGCTCATCCTTGATCATCTTCCAGAGAATTCTTGTCATTTCATCTCCGTCCATTTCAACCAGCGGTGTTGTCATTTTGATTTTTTCCATAATATGTCCTCCTCTTTTCCGGCTCTCTCGTAATAACGATTCAGCAGATTCGTACATTCACTGAATGGTTATCTGCGTTAATAGTAAATCAAAATTTCATTTTACGCAATGTTTTTTTTCATCATCATTCTAACGCTGGAATTCTCAGAAGCCTGCAGGCATCGATCCTCCCCCACCCCTGCTGATGTCTTGGAAGCCCCAGATCAACGGCCGACTCGTGGAGCCGCATCTTTATCTGCACATTTGAAAGCTCCGGCTCAACAGACAGCAGCAGGGCAATACAGCCTGATACGATCGGAGTGGCCATGGATGTTCCGCTTTTCACTGTATAGAATCCGCGTTTTCCCTTCCGGATGGCATTACAGGATGTGATCAGAGAACCGGGAGCTGTGATATCCGGCTTGCAGATACATTCTGCTGTGGGACCTCTGCCTGAATAACAGGTTTTTACCCCATTTACAGCTGTCTTTACACAGTCATCCGATGCGCCGACGGTAATCACTTTCCGGCTGTTGCCAGGTACTGTGATGCTCATAGGATCCGGTCCCATGTTCCCAGCAGCTACTACGACGACCAGTCCCTCATCCCACGCACGTTCGACCGCCCGGATCAGCTGCATATCCATAGAAGCACTCTCCTTTACGGTTCCCACAGATATATTCAATATCCGGATGCCGTACGCCTTATGATTTTTTATGACCCAGTCAATACCTGCCAGCATTTCTTCTTTGTTGCCGTTTCCTTTCTGATCCAGCACCTTTAAGCCGATCAAATGGCATTCCGGTGCGATTCCCCGATACTTTCCGTCAGACGCTGCTCCGCTTCCACCCAGTATCCCGGAGACATGTGTTCCGTGTGAGCAGTCATCATAACAGCTTCTTCGTCCCGAAAGGAAATCGCAGAAGCAGACGATCCTTCTCCCGAAGTCAGGGTGAAGACTGATACCCGTATCCAGAACCGCAACACCGATTCCCCTGCCGCGGATTCCCATTTTATTTACTTCTTCGGCATGTACTGTGACACGTACTCGATTCATGGCATTCTCTCCAAACTGTTACTGATATCATTGTATTCGAAGATAACATGTAAGGTTCCAACATAGAATGAGTTGCCCGACAAATGAGCCTTACGTCGATTTTTCCACACTTCGTGCTCCCAAAATCCGAAAAACATCATAGAATGTATGGATCGACGCATGAATGAAACAGGAGGTTGTATGAATGAAGAGGAAATAAGAGAAATGATACTTTCCAATGATTATCTGGACTTTATACGGAATTTCAAATCGAGTCCTGAGGTATGGCTGCAGGAGTATGAAAACTATGGGGCACAGGCATTTGGAGGGGGATTTGGCATGGTGCACATCCGAAGGGATCTTTTCTCAGGAAATCCTATGGAAACACTGGGGTACTATGCAGTCCCCAAGCTGTTTACAACTCTGGATACCACCAGTCTGGAGGTTTCCGGTATTCTGCAGGTTCAGACGCAGCCTCTTCTGAACTACACCGGTAAAGATATCATTCTTGGTTTCATTGACACAGGCATTGACTATACACTGCCCGCTTTTCGCCGTTCTGACGGAAGCAGCCGTATCCTGCGCATCTGGGATCAGACGATTCAGACAGGAAATTCGCCGGAGAATATCTTTTATGGTTCTGTTTATACCCGGGAACAGATGAATGATGCACTGGCTTCTGAATCACCTTATATGGTAGTTCCCAGCCGCGATGAGGACGGACACGGCACTTTGATCGCCGGTATTGCAGCCGGCAGCCCTGATCCTTCACAGGATTTCACCGGAGCAGCTCCGGGAGCCGATCTTGTCATCGTCAAGCTGAAGCCTGCCAAGCAGAATCTGAGAGACTTTTACTTAATCAGAGAGAATGCCCTGGCTTTTCAGGAAACCGATATTATGATGGCAATGCGTTATCTTCTCGAGGTCAGTTATGAGCTGCAGAAACCGATCGTGATCTGTCTGGGGCTTGGTTCCACGCAGGGAAGTCATACAGGTGATTCACCTCTAGCCCAGATACTGACCTATTATTCCGGCTTTACCGGATGTTATATCACCGTTGCCGCCGGAAATGAAGCAGGAATGGGGCACCATTTTTACGGCAAAATTGATGAACCGGGGGGGATGCAGACCGCAGAAATTCTGGTAAATGAAAGCGACCGGGGATTTTCACTGGAACTGTGGGGACAGCCTCCGGAGCTCTACTCTGTAGGTATCGTATCACCTCTTGGAGAAACCATTCAGAGAATTCCAGCCAGATTAGGACAAAGTGTTACCCTTCGTTTTACTCTTGAGCGGACGGTAATCGAACTGTATTACGAAATTGTGGAGGCGGCTTCCGGAAATGAACTGATTCTTTTGCGCTTTCGCAATCCAACACCCGGTATCTGGACGATCCGCGTCTATAATGATGTTTTTATCAACGGGGTGTTTCATATGTGGCTACCCGTTACCGGCTTCCTTTCGCCGGATACTGTATTTCTGGCCCCGAATCCTGACACAACACTGACGACTCCTTCTTCCACGGAAGAGGTAATTACAATCAGCACCTATAATGCCTATAACGGAAGCCTGTTTATCAATTCCAGCAGAGGTTATACAAAAGACGGCAAGATCAAACCGGATATTGCAGCTCCAGGTGTCAATGTTCCAGGCCCTCAGATCAGCGGCGGCTATGCAGCCTATACCGGCTCCAGTGTGGCTGCTGCAATCACGGCAGGAGCCGTAGCACTTCTGGTAAACTGGGGAATGGACCAGAATCCGGATCGTCTTTTCACGAATTTTGAGGTACAGGGATTCCTGATCCGGGGAGCTACACGCAGCCCACAGTTTCTTTATCCCAACCGGGAATGGGGATTCGGTACATTAAATCTATATCAGATTTTTCAAAATCTCATGGAACAGTAACCACGACAAGCCCTCCCACATATCATACAGTGTAATCAGAAATCTGGAGGAACAAAAATATGAGTGATTTAGCAGCAACAAACTGTGGATGTGGATGTGAAGGTGTTTCAAGCAATTCCTGTAACAATTCCGGATGCGGATTCGGTAATAACTGGATTCTCTGGATCATTATCCTTTTAAGCTGCTGTGGCAACAACGGATGCGGCAACGGCTGTGGTTTCGGCGGTGACAACTGCTGTATTATCATTGTTTTACTTCTGCTCTGCGGATGTGGAAACAACGGCTCCTGCTTCGGTGGATGCGGCAACTGCTAGGAAAGCTTCTAAAAGGAAGGCCCCGCTAGGGGCCTTTTTTCTATTGTTTCTCCTCAGGTTTCTTTTCTGATATCTGATATGATCCCCCTAAAGTAGACAAGATAAATATCCAAATCTACTTTAGGGG
>UQCM01000100.1 GCA_900539525.1 uncultured Blautia sp. | reverse complement strand
ACAGAGGAAGAAGCATCGAGTCCGCTTAAAGAGCGACAGATACAGAGGAGGAGGCAGTGTATGGGAAAGAAAGGCAGGTGGCTGACCGGAGTGATCGGCTGTCTGGTACTGACGGTGCTGACAGGCTGCAGCGGTAACGTGCCGGGCGGTCTGGTCGATCCGGATGAGAATTATGAAAAAGAGGCATTAACATCGGAAAATTACACGGTTCGGGATAAGGATTCCGTTTATGAGGGAGAAGAGGAACCTCCGGTGGTTACCATGTATCTTACGGTTGGCAGGGGAAATGAAAAGGACGGAACCGACCATACCTGGAAAGAAGTGAATGCGTATCCCCTTTCCTACTATGAGGAAAAGAAGATCGAGCCTTATCGCTGCGAGGCCGTGCTTCAGGTGGGAGATGAACTGGGACCGCTGGAGGGGGAGTTCGGCTACGGCGTCACGGCAGCAAATGCGACGGTTCAGCTGCGCGGGGCAGGTGCATCCGGCCAGCCGCAGAAAAGCTACAAAATCACGATCAAAGAAGGAAAAGGGAAGCTTTACAATGCCAAGACTGTGGCACTGAATAAACATTCAGGAGATGCCACACGCTTTGCAAACAGGCTCTGTTATTCGCTGATGCAGGAGATTCCTCAGATGTTCAGTGCCAGAACGCGGTTCGTGCATCTGTATGTAAAGGATAAGACGGAAGAGGAAAATGGTCTGTTTAAAGATTACGGACTGTATACCCAGGTGGAGCAGATCAATAAGACCTACCTGAAGAACCGGGGGCTGGATCATACGGGAAATCTGTATAAGGCGAAGAATTTTGACTGGCGTCGTCATGAGGACAGTATACTGACGGCAGGCAATCAGGCGTTCGATCAGACGTCATTTGAACAATATCTGGAAATCAAGGGAGATCAGGATCATACAAAGCTGATCCGTCTGCTGGAGGCGGTGAACGATGAATCCCTTCCGGTCCGTGAGCTGATCGATCAGTATTTTGACAGAGACAACCTGTATTACTGGATGGCATTTCATATATTGATGGGAAACAAGGATGTAGAAGCGGGAAACTATTATCTCTACAGCCCCCAGGGAATCGATAAGTGGTATATTCTCTCGTGGGATAATGACGGAAGCTTTGAGGACGCTTTCCGGAAGATTCAGGATGAAACCTGCAGCAGTTCCTGGAGAAAAGGCATTTTTCCATACATAAGCGCTGTCCTGTATGAGAAGCTGCTAAAGGACAGTACCTGCAGGCAGGAGCTGGATGCAGCGGTGGAGGATCTTAGAAAGAATGCGCTCTCAGATGAGAAACTGGAAGAGAAGATCAGGGAATACCAGGCAATTGTCCGGCCATATGTTTACAGTCTTCCGGACAGGATGTATGCGAGGCTGACAGAGAAGGACTATGACAGACTGGTTGCAGGACTGACAGACGAGGTGGAAACAAACTATCAGACATACCGGGACAGTCTGCAGGAACCGTGGCCGTTTCATATTCACGAGCCGCAGAGAAAGGATAAAAAACTGGTGCTGGGATGGGATGCGTCGTATCTCTTTGGTGAGGGAGAGGTATCTTACCATGTAGAACTGGCAAGGGATTACAGTTTTGAGGAATGTCTGGTCAGTGAGGACGGGATCAGGGATACGCAGCTTGCCATAAAGAAGCTTCCCGAGGGTCAGTATTTTCTGCGCGTGAGAGCAGAAAGTGATTCCGGTGCCCTTCAGGATGCTTACGAGTATTACCATACAGAGGCGGGAAATGACATTTACAGTACGATGTGCTTCTATGTGCAGACAGATGGCAGCATAGTGGTATCTACATATGATGAGGAAGAATAGCCATGGCAGAAATCTATCAGAAAAGACAGACATACAGAAATGAGTGGAAATATTTTATTTCCCTGTGGGAAGCAGAGCATCTGAAACGCAGACTGCTGCCGTTTATGACACCGGATGCCCATGCGGTAAACGGAAAATATATGATCCGCAGCCTTTATTTTGATGATTACTGGAATACCTCCTATGAAGAGAAGCTGATGGGAATCGAAGAAAGGCAGAAATGGAGGATACGCATTTACAATTATTCGGATGCCAGGATCAAGTTGGAGCGCAAAAAGAAGAGAGGCAGCTATATCCATAAGGATTCGGCAACTCTGAAAAGAAGTGAATTTGATCAGATCATGCAGGGGGATTATGCGTTCCTTCTGCATCACAGGAATCTGCTCTGCCAGGAGTTTTATTATGAATGTACGGTGAAGCTGCAAAGACCAAAGGTGATCGTAGACTATGAACGGGAGCCGCTGATCCGGCAGGAGGGCGATGTGCGTATTACCTTTGACAGCGATGTGAGGGCAGCACTGGCCGGTTATGATATCTTTGATCCGAAGCTGCCGACACTGGCGGCCCTTGAGCCGGATACACTTGTGCTGGAGGTAAAGTTTACAGAATTTCTGCCTGGGGTCATCCGGGAGCTTCTTCCGCTGGACGGACTGCAGTTTCTGGCAGTTTCTAAATATACACTCTGCTACGAGAGAGCACATCACCTGACCGATCCACTGGCAGGGATATCGAAGACCAACAGGAGGGGAATGAGATGAGTATCAAAGATTATTTTAAGAAATCAGTGTGGGAGTCCTTTGCCGGAAATCAGGGACTGACCGGGGACTTTCTTTTAAAGGTTGCCGCAGCTATGGCTCTGGCAGTAGTTCTTGGCATTATCATTTATAAGGTCTACGGACATTACTTCGGAGGTGTGGTGTTTTCCAGTTCCTTTGCGACGACACTGGTGGGGATGACTGTTCTGACCTGTATGCTGACGCTGGCGATCAGCAGTAATATCGTGATTTCCCTCGGTATGGTAGGTGCGCTCTCCATCGTGCGTTACCGTACTGCGATCAAGGATCCGATGGATCTTCTGTATCTGTTCTGGGCGATTTCCATCGGCATTACACTGGGTGCAGGGCTTTATATTCTTGCCGGCATCACAATGATCGTCATGATTCTGGTCATCCACCTGTTCTATAATCAGAGAAGAAAAGGAATGATCTTTATTCTGGTCGTTCACTACGATTCGGCACTTGCCGGGGATGAGATCCTTCGTACGGTGAGCAGGATGAAGCATCAGCTCAAATCAAAAACCATCCGGGACCAGATGACCGAGCTTACCATGGAAATCATCTGCCGGAGCAATAATACCTTGTTTCTTGAAAATATCAAGGCGATTGAAGGTGTTCAGGATGCAACCCTGATCCAGTATAATGGAGAATATCATGGGTAGCAGAAAGAAAAGCGAAAATCAGTAAAGCAGGAGGAAAGAAAATGGCTAAAAATGAGATGTTTCGTGTAGCATTATTTGGCGGCTACAATAAAACAGATGTACAGGAGTATATTCAGACGCTGGAAAATGAGATTGAATCAATCAAGGTGCTTCACCAGAGAGAAAAGAACCAGCTGCTGCGTCAGATCGATCAGAATGGCAGTGCGGAAGAAAAGAGTGCCGAGGTGGAAGAACTCCGGATGGCGTTGACAAAAAAAGAGGAAGAGCTCAGGAAGACGCAGGAAAAACTGGAACAACAGGAAGTGCAAATGCAACAGAAGGAAGCCGATCTGAAGAAACAGGAGGAGGCGAAACAAAAGAACGAAGGATCCGGGAAGCAGGCAGAGAGGGAGTAAAAGGGAAAAGAGGCTTCAGAGGATCACAGGGAGATGGATCTGCTTCGTAAAAATAATGAGCTGTTGCGCAGGGAAAATGAAGAATTGTTCCGTGAAAAGAATAAACTAAGCGAGAAACTGCAGGCAGTCAATGGACAGCTTGCAAAGAAGGAAGAAGAGCTTGAAAAGGCAAAAATGGAAACGGATCAGGGATTCATGGACTTTGATACCATATCAAAGGTACTGGCCGATGCCAATAAGAATGCGAAGGATATCGTAGATGAGGCGAAGCAGCAGAGAGACCGCATTCTGCAGGAGGCAGTCCGCAGGGTCGATGAACAGAAGGAGGCAGTTACTGCCAGGATCAACGCAGAGCTTGAGAATAAAGGCCTGCAGCTGATCGCTGCAAAGTATAAGATCGACAGCTACATGAAAGAAGTTGACAGTGTTCAAAAGGGGCTGTATTACATCCATACGCGGATGAATCATCTGATTGAAAATATGCCGGTACGCGTGGATGATTACTGGGAGAATGATGATTCCTGGCTTCTGGAGGAGATCCACGGAGAAGAGGATATGGAGGGGGCAGAAGAAGTGATCGCTCTGTTCCGAAAAGAGGATAACACTCTTTGAGCACCGGTCACAGAGTGAAGAGTAAGTTACTGTTCACTCCGTGACCAGTAACACGCTCTTTCTTTGTCATAAAATGCGGAAGAAAATCTTGGAAACACTGGAAGGAATGTGTTATAGTAAAAGAAAAGCATAAAGGAGTGGATGGCGTGAAGGAAAAGTTACGGTGGCTGATCATGTTCCTTGCAGTGTGTATATTTCTGGGGGTTCAGACAAAGACGCAGGCAGCAGACGGGCAGGTACGTGTACTGACGATTACCAGAGGAGATTACGGCGGAGCGAATAATCTGACTCCGGGACCCCAGAATGATGGTAAGAATTTCAGGAGGATCCTGAAGCAGGCATATGGGGAAGCAGGTATTGTAAAGGATGTAGTGAAGGAGAAAGACGGTGTTACTACTGTAGAAGGAGTGAAGGCTTCCATTCAGGATACATTTGCAGAGGCCTCATCAGAGGATATCAATTATCTCTATTATTCCGGTCATGGCAGCAGGAACGGGCTGTATCTGGGTGGAACGGCTGTCATGACAGCCGATGAGCTTGCAAAGAGTTTCGAAGGCATTGAGGGTACGAATATCCTCGTCGTGGACTGCTGCTATTCCGGGGGTCTTGCCAGCAGGAGCCTGACAGGTGGGACTTCAAGCGAAAGTTTTGTGGAAACCTTTGTGAACAATTTCCAGTCAGCAGTTACAGAAAGTGGAAAAACAGCAAGATCCGCACTCACAAATTCAAGGTTTAAGCTGCTGATGGCATCAAGTCCGGAAGAGCTTTCCTGGCAGATGGATTTCGGCGCTAGTGTTCTGGGCGGTTTTACTGCGACACTCTGTTATGGAGCAGGTGTGGATCCGGCAAAAGTGTCGGAAGAAACAGGATACGGATTGAATGTGGTTTCTGCCGATCTGGACAGGAACGGAGAAGTGTCCCTGAGTGAGATACACAGATATATCGAAAATACATATCATTATGCGGCCAATCATGTCAGATCCTATCCGGCGGAGGATGCGGGATGCTTCCTTCCGGTAGCTGAAGGGTATGTGCCGAAGATCACGTTTGAGAAGGCATCCATAAAAGAAGACAATGGAGTGTCAAAGCTGCAGGTACTGTTTCACTCAGGCATTCAGACAATCGTAGATTACGGAATTTACCGGGGAGACAGCACAACTCTTGGCAGTCTGGAATACTCGGATATGCATTATGCGCTGGAACTTCCGAATTACAGCAATATTGAACGTGTTCTGTACAAGAAGAAAAATTTATTTCCGGTATATGAAAGTGGGGTCATAAGCTTTGATCTTACAGATTATGCTGATGGAAATTATTATTTTATCGCACAGACGGCAGGGCAGGATTTACGGTATATGATACCATTTACCGTAACAGCTGCTCCGGATGAGAGCATGAAGGATAAGCTTCAGATCCTGTTTGCGGGCGATCATTATACAGATGGGGTATTTACAACGGAAGAAGGAAATGAGCTGACGGTAACGGCAGATTTCGGTACCACGACAGATGAAGAACAGGCGGTTCCTTATCTGAGCTGCAGGGTTTATGATGCGGAAGGGAACTTTGTGCGCAGTCTGGGAGAAAATGAGCTGATGCAGATCGTGCCTACGGAGTATCATGAGAGTACGAATACCATGAAGCAGGGAAACTGCTATCGGAATTTCTACTGGGACGGCAAGAATAAGGATGGCGACATGGTACCCGATGGACTCTATCAGGTGTTTGTGATCGCATCCGGAGCAGTCGAGACGCAGAAGATTGAGAGAATCACGGTCAGAAAGTATGTGGCGCAGGCGGAGGTGACAGAACTTTCCGTGTCCCCGGCACAGATACTGCTTCCGTTAAAGGAAGAAGAAAAGAATCCCAGGATCGTCTTTGGGGTAAACTGTGCGGGAACGGTATCTATGCAGATATATAAGCTTCAGGATGAACAGGAGATTCTGGTGCGGACTATGCTGAAAGATGCCGTGGTGACAAACGGTACGAAATATGCAGTTGACTGGGACTGCAAGGTGGATGGACCTTTGATCGCGTCGACCGGAAACTATAAGGTAAAGATCGCTCTCCAGCCGGACAGTGATCTGGAAGCCGTGACTGCGTCGTCAGAAGTGTTCACTGTTACGACAGAAGAGTTTAAGCCGGAGGCGGTGATCCCTGAAACGGGGCTTGAGGCAGCATTTACAGAAGGTACAGAAAGTGCGGTGTTACTGGAATACAGCCTGAATTATGCGTCAGTTGTCAGAGCTGTGCTCTATGATAAGGATGGAAAACAGACAGCTGTTCTGGCAGATGGTCAGGAGATGCCAGCCGGAGCAAATCAGATCACCTGGGATGGAAGAACAGCAGAAGGGGAGATGGCAGCATCCGGTGTATATAAGCTGACACTTGAGGTAAAGGATCCTGTGACAGGAGAAATGGTAAAAGTAATCGACGGCAGAGAGATTACAGTAACGGGACTGAAACAGGAGGCCGTAGATCCGGTAGACCCGGTGGATCCGGTAGACCCGGTGGATCCGGTAGATCCGGTAGACCCGGTGGATCCGGTAGACCCGGTAGACCCGGTGGATCCGGTAGACCCGGTGGATCCGGTAGACCCGGTAGACCCGGTAGACCCGGTAGACCCGGTGGATCCGGTAGACCCGGTAGACCCGGTAGACCCGGTAGACCCGGTAGACCCGGTGGATCCTGAGAATCCGACAGATCCTGAGAATCCGACAGATCCTGAGAATCCGACAGATCCTGAGAATCCGACAG
>UQCM01000099.1 GCA_900539525.1 uncultured Blautia sp. | reverse complement strand
AAAAACTCTCTGGTGTCTGTAGTGTAAGTTCTTCCGGGTCTGTGATCACGTCTCCGATATAATATGGAAGCCCACAATTCGCATAGGATATGTATCCGGATCTTTCAAACACAGTAATTTCTGCATGTTCATCCAATCTTCGTATTCTTGCTGCAGCTGTAGCTCCTCCGGCTACACCGCCTACGATTATTACCTTCATCTTATTTTTCCACCTTTCCTGAATAAGCAGCAATGCCACCAATATTATTTACTTTAGAATATCCCATTCGTTGCAACATCCCAGTTGCTTGACGACTTCGGGCTCCGGAATAACAGTATACAAACAGCGGTATTTCTGTATTCTTCACTACCGAAACAACATTGTTAAGTTGTTGCAATGGCACATTTTTACTTTCTGGTATATGCCCTTCCTGATATTCCTGCGGCGTACGAACATCCAGCAGAACTGCACCAGCAGTCTTTTTATATTCCTCTATCCCTTGATTAATATTCGCCTGTTTTAAAAAATCAAAAAATCCCATTAACGCACCTCCTTAAAGCATCTCTAAGATTGCCTTCTTAGGTCTTGCCCCTGAAACTTTTGTTACAATCTTCCCATTCTTCATAACCACCAAAGTTGGAATACTCATAATACCAAATTTACTTGCCAGTTCTGGCTGCTCATCCACATTGATCTTTCCAACTTTGATATCAGGGCGTTCACTTGCTATCTCCTCTATGATAGGAGCCACCATACGACAAGGAGCACACCAAGGAGCCCAAAAGTCTAAAAGAACGGTTTTCTCGGAATCCATTATTTCATTCTGAAAATTATTTTTATTGATATTAATAGCAGACATTTTACAGTCCTCCTTGTTTTTTCTTTTGTGGCTTTATTATAATCTGAAATTCATTTGTTTTCTGTGATATCATCACATTATTATCATGATTAATTTTTAACTAATTTATTTTTTCATCTTATGATCTGATGGCAGTCTCACTTCTCCGGTCCTTTTCTTCATAATCGAGTTCTGTGTCTCCATCTGTGTTGGAATATAATCGCTTTCCTGCAGAAATGCACCTGCCGCCTCAGCATATGATTCATATCCAGCTGCTTTCATCCTCTTCAACATTTTTGCCAAAGCACTGTTCTTGTCTCTACTCACCTGACGTGTGCTGATGCCCAGTTCCTCTGCTGTTTCTTTAACCTGTTTTCCCATGATAAAATAATCGCTCACGATTTTCTTTTCTTTCTCTGTCAGATCGCTGAAGAGTTCTTTAAAGAAGATCTCAGTTGTAATATCCGATGCAATGTCACGTCCACTATCTGCGATAAAGTCTGTCGCACAACCGTTTTCTGATTCTAATCCACAAAATAATACTGTATTATTTCTCTGATGCTGCTGATCAAACATATAATGTTCCTTATTATAAAAAATATTAAGAACTTCCAGCTCTTCTGCTGTAATATTAGCGTATTTCACCTTCTGATATCTGTCGTAAAATGTGTATTTTCTTTCTTCCATGATTGTTTCTCCGATTTGTCGTTTTTGTTGATTTGATTTGTGACAAATCGAAAATCATGGATATCTGGCATAATGCCTGCCTCTTCCCTGCATCTTGATATGCTCTTCCTTTCCGGCATCTACCTGTTAAAAAGGAAGCTTTTTCAAATCTGCAACCTGTTTTTGGGTATAAAAAAAGGCCATGCCCTTCCGGGCACAGCCTGACGCCTTAAAATTTGAGAAAAGAAAAACCTCCGCAAACATTACGTCTGCGAAGGTCTATTTCTCTCAGCATATCAATTCTAACATGCACGTATTTTCATTGTAATACCATTCACATGCCAGTTTACTGTCAGTTCACTGCCACTTTACTTCCACTTTTCTTCCAGTTTATTTCCTCCATCTTATTCTGTATCTTTTCCGGACGTGTAAATGCCCAGAGCATTGTTGCATACAAACGGATTGCTTTCTTACGGTTTCGATAATAAGTAGTGCTTGGCATATCATCCAGCATCAGCATCACATCTTCATTGGTATTTCCTGCTTCAAAATATCTATATTTCAAAAGCCGATAATACAGCTGTCCATTTTTTGGATAATCCCTCAAAGCTATCAGGGAATCTCTCATGATTTCCAGCAAACAGAGATTCATATCATTATTCAGAAGCTTTTCCTGGATTCTGCGTTTCTCTGCAGTCGCATCGAAATCTACCAGATCATATAACATTTCCTTCAGATGCTTCCCTTCCTCTGCATACATTTCATAATCTATATCCACAAGGTTCTTCTCAATACGGAACATTACTTTAGTATACTGACTCAGCAATAATTCCGTATTCTTATAAGCATCCTCTGCCACTTCTTCCATATTGATAAACATATCCTGTATTCTCTGCATAATTGTCCTCCTTCCCGACCGCTTCCGCAGCCAGACCAATCATTGTATTGTTTGTTCCATTCACAGTCTGTCACTGTCCTAACATCTCTTCATGCAGATTCCGCAGAAATATCCGCTGTGGGATAGCTTCTATTTCTGGCTGATCGGCAACTGTATGATCTATTGAAAGCAATCGGTTCTCACGGGAAAGGATGTATCCCCGACTGCTGATGTTCTCATCGAATATCTATCTCTCCAAAGGGGGCCCTGATTCAGGGCTCCCTTTTAGGACGCCGTTATTTACGTTCCATAAACCATTTATAATTTTCTTCATAAGTCAGATGACAGATTTTTCCACCCACCTGACAGGTATAACGATATCCGGTTCCGCCAGCTTTTCGGCTGGCACAACGCTCCGGTTTTGAAACCTTATCAATCGCATACTTACGTCCATCTTCCCAGACAAACGCTGTAGGGATCAATTCTCCTTCCCGGCTGAATACTGCCAGGACATCTACATACACTTTAGCTGTCATTACAAAACACCTGCTCTCTCCTATCCATGAAAGTATGCCTGTGGATGAACCGTATGTTCCTTAGCATTCAGCTGTGCCAGTATCTTATCCTGATACATAAATGCTCTCTGAATACTCTGATAGCCAAACCTTCCACGGATCTCATCTACCACCTGGTCCATCTTTTTGATTTTTTCTCTCTTCGTTTCATCCATAAATAAATCAAGCTGATACGGCATCTCTTCTGATACCAGATCACATCCTCGAACACCAAGACTACGAATTGGATGTTCCCAATTATAGTTTTTCTGGAATAACTCAAATGCAGTTCTGGCAATTTCTTCTGTAAGATTACTTGCCCTGTCCAACTTGCACTGTCTCGTGAAATGATACAATCCATTATCCCGAATCGAGATTTCTACTGTCCTGCATTGAAAACCATTTTCACGAAGCCTGGCTCCTACACTTTCTGAAAGAGCCATCAAAATAATCTTCACGTCCAATTCACTAACAAGATCTCTTGGCGTTGTTGTACTGTTCCCGATAGACTTGATCGGTACTTTATATCCTTCTACCAAAACTGGAGTTTCATCCCATCCATTTGCAAAGGTATGAAGTACCAATCCCATCTTTCCAAGATATGTTTCTAATATAGAAGGTTCTGCTCCTGCCAGATCTCCGATTGTACAAATGCCAAGTTTCTTCATCGTCCGTTCAGTGCTTCTTCCGACCATGAGTAAATCACCTACTGGAAGTTTCCATGCAATATCCTTGTAATTGTCTTTGGAAAACTCTGTAATGGCATCCGGCTTTTTATAATCAGAACCGAGCTTTGCAAATATCTTATTCCAGGAAACACCAATACTTACGGTAACCCCCAGTTCATATTTAATCCGACTGCTGATCTCTTTTGCAATCTTCATTCCGTCTCCCTTGATAGAAGTACTGGCGGTCACATCCAGCCAGCTTTCATCAATCCCAAATGGTTCTCTCTGATCTGTGTATTCACTGTAAATCTCCTGTGCCATTCTGGAAAACCTCAAATAAAGATCCATGCGAGGCGGTACAAAGATTATTTCTGGGCAAACCTGTCTTGCCTGCCACAATGCCATGCCTGTTTTTACTCCGGCTCGCTTCGCAATATAGTTTGCAGTCAGCACAATTCCATGTCTTGCTTCCGGATCACCACCGACTGCCATCGGCTTCCCGGCAAGTTCTGGATGATGCAGCATCTCAACACTTGCGTAAAAGCAATTCATATCTGAATGAAGAATTGTCCTGCTCATAACATTCACCTACCAGTCTTAAAAATCATAATAAAAGTTCTTTGCTTCATATTGACTTTGTGAAGTTTATAGATTATAATTTCTACTAACTTCACGAACATTTGTTTGTATTTTATACGTGATAATGAACTCTGTCAATAGTTTTTATAAAGTTGATGAAGTTACGATTTCAAAAACTTGGAAAGGATCCCACTATGAATTTTTCAGACAAGATTAAATATCAACGAGAACAAAATCATCTGACACAAAAAGAACTTGCAGAACTGGTCGGCGTATCCCAGCGTGCGATCGCAGCTTATGAAAGTTCCGGCACCATCGCACGAATCTCTACTATGAGAAAGCTCGCTCATGCATTGAATGTCTCTTACGATTATTTGAAACATGATGAGATCACAGATCCTTCTTACGGAATTGAAAAAATGGATTATATTGATGAAGTCAATGGACAGCTTGGTGAAAAAGGAGCCAAGGACATCAATGAGATTCTCGAAGCCAACCGTGCTCTTTTTGCTGGTGGCGAACTCGACGAAGAAGCAAAAGATGCTTTCTATCAGGCTGTAACCAAAGCATATCTTTCCTGTAAGATGGAAGCTAAAAAGACATTTGGACGGAAAAAGAAAAACACTGAAACGGAAAGTGATTCATAGGTGTCCGTATTTTCGTACAGCACTTTTGCTACTCTATACTTGTAGCAAACTATCTTATGAAATATCGAGGTGTTTTTATGAGTTCAAAATGTATAAGAGACACTGTTAATAAAGTAAAAGCAAAATATCAGGAAAGTGATCCGTACCGCCTTGCAGCCGCTATGCATATTATTGTTAAAAAGCTTCCGCTTGGAACTGATCCAAACTGTTGCAAAGGCTTCTGTATGCGGGAATGTCGAAAGACCTGCATCGTCATTAACTGCGACCTACCGGAAATCATACAGCAGATTATCCTGATCCACGAGATCGGTCACGCACTCCTTCATCAGAAACCCCTTCAGATCAAGTGTTTTCATGATTTTGAATTATTCGATGGAGTGTCACAATGTGAATATGAAGCGAATTGCTTTGCCGCTGATTATCTTCTGGAAGATGAAGATGTCCTGGAGATGCTTAACGCTGATATGTCCTTTTTCCAGGCTGCCGCAGAACTGAAAGTTCCACCGGAACTTCTTGATTTCAAATTCCGAATGATGAAACGAAGCGGCGTTCAGATTGTAGATTCTCCGATTACTTCCAACAGTGACTTTTTAAAAGATATCCCTACTTCGGGAATAATAGAAAATTACTAAATATGCTATTTTTGAAAAAGGAGATTTTTGAAAATGATCAACTTAAATAAACATAGAATAGACTTTGGAAAAGGGGATGTAGGCATTGGTGTCATCGGTAACACTACAGATTCCGCACAACTGGCATTTTATAATCAGAGTGCACGTCCCATCCATATACTCAAGAATCCAGATCAGAATCCTGGGTTCGAACCCATGGAATTTAAAGAAGAACCTTTTATCATGAGCTTCTCCAATCCTGAAAGCATTGATGCAGTTATTTCAATTTTACAACGTGCCAAATATATTAATTTCACTTCCAAAAACGAACCGCAAAAAACAGAATAGATGAATGATGTATCTTATAAAGAATGGCTGTCTTTTCTCCAATGAGCAGGCAGCCATTTCTCATGTAATTCTTTAATACAAGTCTCCCACATATCCATCTGCTTCCAGATGCATATAGCACTCGTCCACCTTCTCTGATTCCAGAATCCGCAAAACGTGTTCCATACCTGTAGCAAGTTCTTTTGTTTTTAACTCTTCCAACGGAATCCAATAAACTCTTCCTTCCTCAGAACTCTTTAATTCTCCGGTAAACTTATCCGCTTTATACAAGGTAATAACATAGTGCACTCCGCTCTTATGCCAATGATATAATCCTCCAAGCTTCGGTGCTTCAACCGTAAGTCCTGTTTCTTCCCAGACTTCCCGAATCATAGATTTCTGAAAAATCTCATTTGCTTCTACGTGACCGCCTGGAAAAGTTGTACCGGTATAGCTATCATTTACTTTATCCAGAGCCAGTACATTCCCTTTATGATCCTGAATCATACACATATTCATAAAACAGACCTTCTCAATCTGACTCTCTTCTTTTTCATTCAGAGATTTTCTGACACGTTTGTTGATATCCGATCGTTTGGATTTATAATGCTTGAAGACCTCTCCATACGGAATCCAGATTTCTGCATCTTCAATTTTTTCATAAACAGAATCCACCACTTCTTCCAGATGTTTGTCACTCGGAAAAGTACATTTTTTCATATAATAATCTCTGGTTGCCTGAAACATCCATTCCGCAATCTTTTCTTTCTGCTTCATTTTTAACTGGGAATACTTCTTATTCGTTTGCAGTAATCTCCCATCTATCATCTTATGGTTTTTCCGTGACATCGGTTTGACCTCTTTTCTTCTTTTTCATTCAGATTTTACTATACCACAGAATCATGCTTGCGTCATACTTCTGAGCTTCGATGTCCTCTTTTTCTTCTCTCAGTACCTTATTTATAGAGGGTTCTTTTTTAAGACTCTCTTCCGGCGGCTGTGCCACCGGTAAATAGCAAGGACAGGAAGTGTATATACACTTCCGGAAAACCAGCAATTTAGGGAACCCTGCCCTAAATTAAAAACACAGAAGTCACTACTTCGAAGAACCAAAGAAAGGAGAATCTGCCTATGGCAAAGAGAAAAAGAAATATACAGATTTTGTTTTGTGTTTCCCCAGAAGAAAAAAAGCTTATTCGTAGAAAGATGATTGAATCAAAGACAAAAAATATGGGAGCTTATCTTCGTAAAATGGCAATCGACGGTTACATCGTCAACACCGATACCACTCCACTGA
>UQCM01000098.1 GCA_900539525.1 uncultured Blautia sp. | reverse complement strand
CAGTTCAGAGTCCATTCACAAAATCGCCTCTGCGAGGCTTTCCTTTTGCTCATGTATGTCTCTGAGGCATGTCTTCTTTTACATCGAACCTCCAAAGAAGCGGAACCTTCTTTTCCTTCCCCCGTCCGGTTCCTTTGCAGCAGCCACCAGCTGACGGTTCTTCTGGTATGCCCGGATCGTCTCATCCAGACGGCGGAAGCGCTCCTCCTGCCGTTCCTCTCTGACCTGCAGCAGCAGATTGACCTCTTTTACCAGACTGTCCGTGATCCTTCCCTCCAGCTCAGCATTGTTTTCCTGGATCACCTGCTTAAAGATTCCTGTCACAATGCTCTCAAACTGCTTCAGCTTGTCCGGATCCGGCCCCACCGCGGGAAGCGTTTCCGCAGAAACATCCTCACTTCGCTGCAGTTCTCCGGTCATCCTGCACTCCTCTTCCGCTTTCAGCGTATCCGCCTCTTCCGCTGTTTCTGTAGCTTCCGGCACCGTTTCCCGTGCGTCTTCTTCCATATCCTGCTTCTTTAATTCGGGAATCAGCAGCTTGATCGCCCTCAGCTGAAGCCCCCGTTCCTTTAGTTCTTTGATCTTACGGAATAACCTGATATCCTCCTCGGTATAGTAACGGTGCCCCAGCTCTGTTCTCGAAATTCCGATCTCCAATTCCTCTTCCCAGTACCGGAGCACATGAGCTTCCACATCCACTTTTTTAGCTGTGTCGGAAATCATATACCTGGTTTCACTCATTGGCTCCCCTCCTTACGCTGAAAGTATATCACACTTTTATTGTGAGAGGACGTTAAAAATATCGCAAGTTTTGACAGCTCTCGCTGTTTATTGACTTCCTGAAAAAAGGGCTATATAATAGGGTCTGGTTTTCAGATGTTTTAAATATTGTAACTATTCAGAGGAGGCGTCAAAATGGAATTTGATGTTATGAAAATTGTGTACTACTGTGCAATCATCCTGCTCGCCACCAAGCTTCTGGGCATGCTGACGCGCAGGATCGGACTTCCCCAGGTTGTGGGAATGATTCTTGCCGGCCTGCTGATCGGCCCTGCACTGTTTAGCCGCCTGGGGCTCGGATTCTCCGGTCTGATCAATCCCACCGAAGCAGAAATGAACGTCCTGGACAGCTTCTCACAGATCGGTGTGATCTTTATCCTGTTCTCCAGCGGACTGGAAACGGATTTTAAGGAGCTGAAACGAATCGGCGGTGCTGCCACGGCGATCGCCGTCGCCGGTGTTTTCGTCCCTGTCATCCTGGGCGCGCTGGGTGCGCTGATGTTCATGGGCGGACCCGGCGAAGCGGCCAACACAGGAAAGCTGATGAACGCCCTGTTTGTGGGCACGATCCTCTCCGCTACCAGCGTGGGAATCACAGTAGAGACGCTGCGTGAGCTTGGCAAGCTGAATTCCAGCGTGGGAACTACGATCCTGGGTGCCGCCATCATCGATGACGTACTGGGCATCATTCTCCTGAGTATTATCACCGGTATCAACGGAGGCGGCAGCATCGGTATGACGCTGATCAAGGCTGTGGTATTTTTCTTCTGCAGCATTGTCGCAGGCCTTTTGCTTCGCCGTCTGTTCCACTGGCTGATCCAGACATACCCACACAAGAGACGAACCAGCATCTTCGCCTTCGCCATGTGTTTTCTGTATGCATATTTTGCCGAAGAGGTCTTTGACATCGCAGCCATCACAGGTGCTTATATGGCCGGTCTGATGCTCAGCGGACTGAAGGATACTTCTTTTGTGGACAGGAAGGTCATCGTCAGCGGGTACATGATCTTTACGCCGATGTTCTTTGCACATATCGGTATCAGTGCTGATTTCAGCCATTTTACGGCTGCAGGTCTGGTCTTTGCACTGGTATTTGTAGTTCTTGGAATCATCGGAAAGATCGCAGGCTGCAGCGGAGTTGCCAGAGCCTTCCGGTATTCCCCGCAGGAATCCCTGACGGTGGGCTGCGGTATGATCGCCCGGGGAGAGGTGGCACTGGCTGTGTATGCCACCGGACAGTCCCTGATCTACTATCAGGACGGGAAGCTGGCAGGGATCGACCCGCTGGTAGCCACCATTTTCCTGATCGTGATCAGCTCCATCCTCTGCCCGATCTTCCTGAAGCTCATGTTTAAGGAGCATACCGGAACCGGCAGCGGCGATGCGGATTATCAGCCATCCATCTCCAGCGAGGCGATCGAGAACGTCATGCCGGTGGAGGCTGTGCAGAAGGCAGGAAGATAGTCCCCTCTAAAAATAGATTAAGCCGCCATCCCGGCAGTTACATACTGCAGGGATGGCGGCTTAAGATTCCTCTGCCAGTTTCACCAGACAATCCTTGCCGCAAAACGCAATTCCATATCGATATACCGTCGCGTAACCATCATCCTTTAATTCCTGCGCATATCCACGGTCTTTGATCATTTCTCGACATAAACAGAATAACTACTAACAAAAACGCATAAACTATTAATACCACTAGAAAATCCATTTGACAGCTTTTGCTTTCAATGGTATATTATCTTTAGTGGTTGTGCTGCGGAAACTTGAGATGCCCGTAGCCCAAGGAGTCCATGCGTGGGCTCCTTTTTTACTTTTATAAGGAAGGGGAATGATAGATGGCACAAACATTTTTAACCTATGAGCAGCAGATAAATCTTCTACAAAACGACAAAGAATTGTCTATATGCGATTCTGATTTTGCCAAGAACATTCTGCAAAAAATCAGCTATTATTCTCTCATCGATGGATATAAAGAACCCTGTGACCTGCTCCCGCCACTTAAATCAAAGATTTTGAAGTGGGAGCTTCCTGTTCAATGACCCTCATGAGCCAAGTATCTGCAGGCTATCCTCGCGTGTCCCGCGATTGTTTTTTGCCCGGATACGGGCATTTCTATCTGTTTGTCCGGTTACGGACGTATTTCTTTCATATGATCAGCCTCCTTATGTTTCCGACTGATTACATTATAGCACTATCCGCGGCACAGAACAAGTGTTCTTTTCTATTTATTGATAGAGTTATGTCTATCTGGCAATTCATCTCACCACCTGCAGAGGTGGGAGAATTCTTGCTTGCATTATGTTAAAATTAACCTTCCTCATCAGTTCCTGTTCACCCAATGTCATTTACTTAAGGATTTCTATCAAAAATATCTTAAGCCGCCATCCCGGCAGTTACAGACTGCAGGGATGGCGACTTAAGATTCCTCTGACAGTTTCACCAGACAATCCTTTCCGCAAAACGCAATTCCATATCGATATACTGTCGCGTAACCATCATCCTTTAATTCCTGCGCATATCCACGGTCTTCGATCTGCTGCAGGGCCTCATCGGCCTTGCCATCCAGCTGGCTGAACTTCTCTGCCACCTTGAACTCCAATACATAGGCAGGCTTTCTTCTGGTCACCGGCTTTATAAGCAGATCGCTCTGCCCTGTTCCCCCCTCCCGGTTTGACTTCACAATATACCCTTTCATGCCGGACAGAATTCCCGCAAGAAATCCATGATAAAAGCTTTCGTATGCATCATTGAAACTGATCGTCTCCAACAGCATATCTACAATCTCTTTTTCCACAGTCTCTGCATCCAGCTGAACAAGCGCCGAAAACAATCCGGAACGGTCTCTGGCTTTTACCTTTTCATCAAACCAGCCAAGGACTTTGGTGCGGAAGATATATTTTACTTCCTGATTTGGTATGGTAAGCTCCACGTACAGCTGCTTTGTTTTTTCATCCATCCTCTCACCAGCCTTGCGGAAATACCCGGTAAAGAACATAAAATTCCACAGATGATCCATTGTTTTATATACCTCATCATAGGTAATATCCTCATGAATCGGCTTTTCTATGGTCCTGCCTTCAATCAGTTCTTCGATCTCGGTCCTGGTATCTTCATCTGCCATTTCGATCAGTGTGCGCACAATACTATTGGAACTGGTGTTGGCCCAATAAGCCCCCGGATACTGGTTTGCATCTGCACACAAATCATCCATGTACTGCATGACACTCCACGGGTTATATACATTGGCGTTTCCAAACAGGTATCCGTCATACCACTCCTTGAAAGTCTCAAACCTGTCCTGCATACCGTAATCTACACAAAGCTTTTCCACCTCGTCATCTGAAAAACCAAAATACTCGTCATACTGTTTACTCAAAACAGACAGGATCTTTAAGTTGTTCATTCCAGTAAAAATAGATTCCTTTGAGATTCTCAGGCATCCGGTGATCGCGCCAAATTCCAGACTGCTGTTGGTCTTGAGAGATGACTCAAACAAAGAGCAGATAAATGCAGACATTTCCTCATAGAATCCACACATATATGCATTTTCCAATGGAACGTCATATTCATCAATCAGAATAATGGCTTTTTTGCCATAATACTTTTCCAGACACTGGGACAAAAACTGCAGAGAATCTATATACGCTTCCCGCCCTGCCTTCTCAACCATAATCTCATAGTAACGCTGACGGTCTTCCTCTAAGAGATCTCCCTGCAAAACAAACCTGTGCCGCTTATACTCATTCGCAATCTGTCTCTTAAGCATGGCATAAGCCAGCTCGAAATCCGGCTGTTTTCCTCCCTTAAGTGTCAGATTAATCACCGGATACTGCCCCATATGAGACAAATACTGCTCTCCCTCCTCCATGATCCGGAGTCCGTCAAACAGACAGGAATTGTCCTTCTTTCCACCCCTGTCATCCCTTGCATCCTCAAAAAAATACTGCAGCATGCTCATATTCAGCGTCTTCCCGAAGCGCCGCGGACGGGTAATAAGATTCACATCCCCCTTCTGATCCAGGAGCTCTTTGATCAGCATCGTTTTATCAATATAGTAATATCCCCTGGTCACCAGCTTTTCAAAATTATCGATTCCAATCGGTAGTGGTTTGTGAACCATATCAGCACCCCCTTCATCCGGCTTCTTTATGCGCATCTTATCATGAAGCAAAATCGGAATCAAGTATGTGATGTAACTGTTCAGAGCCATGTGGATTTATAAACCTGAATTATCAACTTTTCTGATATTGCCGGGTTACTGAATATTTAGACAGCTGTTCCTTGTCGCCTTCAATGTATTCAAAACATGGGCACGATAACTGTTATAAACCCGGTACGCCACTTCAATTGTTTTATCCGAAGAAAGCATGAAGCCGGCATTTCTGCCGGCTCTCATCCTTTGATGTTGTATTTGTTTTAAGGTTTATAATGGGCTTCTTTTGTTTGATGGTATTAGCTTATCAGGTTTCTTATTTTTCCACAAGCCTCCCCCGCGGATGTTTTCTCAAAAAAATTTAATCACGGTTTTAAGCGTTTTTTCCCCGTTTTTAACTTTATTTTATCCCTATGCCCCGGATAATCTTCCTTTTTCTATTATTCACATTACTGTTTACTCCGTGAACAGTAATAACACGCTTCGCCATGCACAGACAGAATGTATGCTGCATCATATCACACTTCTACTCTCGGGTTTTCTGGACTTTCCCTTCGCTCCACCCACAAACAAACACCTCGAACTGGCTGACGTGTGAAAAGTAACTTATCTACTTCCGTATTACTTTTTATATCCCCCTTCCAGGCTTGTGGACTTTCCTGTCCTATGGTACATTTTAAAAAATAGCGTAACTGTTCAGAGTCCATTCGCAAAATCGCCTCTGCGAGGCTTTTCTTTTGTTCATGTAGGGCTCTCCTGGGCTTTTCTTTTGCTCATTATATGGCTCCCATCATATAGATTTATGAATATTTGCCTTTGGTGAGCAATCTCCCCACAGCAAATATTCATAAATCTGCATGGTTCTGAACAGTTACAAATACATGGAGGAATCTATATGAAAACTTATATCTTAAATCCACGAATTCAGGAAATGCGCTGTCTGAAATGCGGGCAGACTTATCCTGTGGGCGATTATTTTTACGGCTGTCCTCACTGTCTGAAGAAAGGGGAAAATGCCAGCCTTACTTTTGTATATGAAGGTTCTCGTCAATTTCTCTCTGATGAAAAAGGGCTGAACCGCTACAGTCAGTTTCTCCCTTACAAAAATACACCTTACCTGGGAGAAGGAAACACCCCGGTTCTCTCTCTGAATGACCTGGCAAAGGATCTGCAACTTGGCGGTCTCTATACCAAAAACGAGTTTCAAAATCCCACCGCCTCTCACAAGGACAGAATGAATCCTTTCATCGTAGCCAGAGCCGTCTCTGCAGGCTTTTCTACCATCACCTGTGCCTCCAGCGGTAATGAGGCTGCCTCTCTGGCCGCCTACGCTGCCGCTCAGGGTCTGCGCTGTGTCAATGTCTCCAGCAAGGATATCACAAAAACATGGAGAAACGCCTCTGACGCCTGCGGAGCCGAGATGATACTGACAGAGACTTCTGCCGATAGGCTCTCCTATCAAAAAGCGCACATGGATGAGGGCTGGTACTGCGCCACTAATCTCCTGGATATACCCACCAGCAGCTCTCCTTTCGGTATTCAGGGCTACAAAACTATCTCCTACGAACTCTACGAAGAATTTGGCGATAAACTGCCGGACTGTATCATGATTCCCACCTGCCGCGGAGATCTGCTCTACGGTATTTACGAAGGTTTTAAGGATCTGATGGATGAGGGCTATCTTACGTCTTTGCCAAGGCTGGCAGCTGCGGAACCCATTCCCCGGCTGGAGCTTATTCTCGACGGTCGAAACAGGCATCAGGATAAATTCCCCGGCGATTCCTCCCAGACGCCTTCCATCGGCGGCAGCACCGCTACCTACCAGTCAGAGCTTGCTCTTAGGGATAGCGGAGGCTTCGCAGTCAGCTCCCCTGGCGAGGATATGAGAGAAGCCGTGAAAGCCTGCGGAAAATATGGTTTCTATCTGGAAACCTCTTCAGCCATCCTGATCAACTGCCTGAAAAAAGCCATATCACAAGAAAAGATACAAAAAGGAAGCCGGGTACTCCTGGTACTGACCTCAAGCGGATATAAAAATCCTTCTGAACTCTTTGACTGAAGCGACCTGGAGAGAGTGATTAATTATCTTCTGAGAAAAGGCAGGGCTTTTCGCCCTGCCTTCAGACTGTAGACAAAGCGGCTCTGGGATTTATATCCCAGAGCCATATTTCTT
>UQCM01000097.1 GCA_900539525.1 uncultured Blautia sp. | reverse complement strand
CGGATTTTGGGAGCGCGGGAGCGCGGAAAAATCCGAAGGCATCATGGGGTCAAATATACACGGTAATAACGATGTGATACTTATACTTTACATCAGAACTTTACTGTGCTAAAATAAGTACAATGCGCTGTTGAACAAAACAGCCGGCAAATATACTTGTATGAAGGGGAAGCTTATGAGTAAGAAAATAAGAACCGAAGCGGTAGATTATTTATTTGAAGCAATCTTACATTTAGAGAGTAAAGAAGAATGTTATCTGTTCTTTGAAGACGTATGTACAGTGAATGAACTGCTGTCGCTGTCGCAGCGTTTTGAAGTGGCGAAAATGCTGCGGGAAAAGAAGACATATCTGGAGATTGCAGAAAAGACAGGAGCATCCACAGCGACCATCAGCCGTGTCAATCGTTCCCTGAATTATGGAAATGATGGTTATGAGATGGTCTTTCAGCGTATGGAGGCAGATAAAAAAGAGTAAAAGAAAACGCAGCAAAGGATTTCTATTTCCTGTGCTGCGTTTATAGTATCCGGAGTCAGGGCAGCTGGTCAATGAGTTTTTCAATCAGCTGCTTTTTCATATAGACATCAAAGCTCAAAAGACAGATGAAGGAGAAAAGCTGGAGAAATTCCCGGTCTTCTTCCATATCTTCAAAGGTATTTTTTGAAACCCGGTATTTATCCACGATATCTTTTGCAAGGCTGTCTGCCTGTCTTTTTTCCAGGCGGAAGACCTCATTATAGATGGATTCGATATTAAAATCCTTATCCCCCTGAAAGTATTTTTCCGTAATCGGGTTCAGCAGAGCCTGAATATCGGTAATTGATAAAATTCCCTTAAAATAATAGATAAAAACCATTACCAGTAAATGCTCTTTGGAGTATTTCTTCTTCGTTGGTGGTGGGAGAAGTTTATTTTTGGCATAATTATTGATCATGGTTTTCGTCAGGATCTTGTCATCCGGATAGCGTTTGGAGGCAGCCAGATGGGAATCCATAAAGGTTGTCACCTGATCCATATACAGATCAATATTCGGAATATCCTCCGGTTTGATATAATCAATGCGGGACAGACTGTCCAGAATGCTTTTCAGCATATCTTTTGTATCAATTGTCATTTTACTCACCTCTATTCGATTATATAGTTTTAAAAACCAGATAACAAGTGTTTTTTTAACCGGATGACAAAAAAGAAGGAATAGGTTATAATCAGATGGTATGAAAAGAAAGGCTGGATAAAAATATGAGTATTTATGATTCGATGAATGACAGACAGAAAGAAGCTGTGTTCCATACAGAGGGCCCGCTGTTGATTCTGGCAGGTGCAGGTTCCGGTAAAACGCGTGTGCTGACACACAGAGTAGCATATCTGATCGAAGAAATGGGAGTGAATCCATGGAATATCATGGCGATTACCTTTACGAATAAAGCGGCAGGAGAGATGAGGGAAAGAGTGGATCAGCTGGTCACTTTCGGAGCCGAGAGTGTCTGGGTGGCGACCTTCCATTCTACCTGTGTACGGATCCTGAGGCGTCATATCGATCGTCTGGGATTTGATAATAATTTTACCATCTATGACAGCGACGACCAGAAAACACTGATGAAGGATATCTGCAAAAGACTCCAGATCGATACGAAGGTATATAAGGAAAAGGCGATCCTGAGTGCGATATCTTCAGCAAAGGATGAGCTGATCGGGCCGGAGGAATATGAGCTGAAAAACATGGCTGATTTCGGAAAAAAGAGAATCGCTGCAGCGTACAAAGAATATCAGAAAGAGCTCAGAAATAACAATGCACTGGATTTTGATGATCTCATCGCGAAAACGGTGGAACTGTTCCAGATGAATCCCGATATACTGGAAGGCTATCAGGAAAGGTTCCGGTATATCATGGTGGACGAGTATCAGGATACAAACACAGCACAGTTCAAGCTGATCAGCCTGCTTGCATCCAGATACAGAAATCTCTGCGTGGTAGGTGATGATGACCAGTCCATCTATAAATTCCGGGGAGCCAATATTGAAAATATTCTGAACTTTGAAAGCATCTTCCCGGATGCAGTAACCATTAAGCTGGAGCAGAACTATCGTTCCACACAGACGATACTGGATGCAGCCAATCATGTGATCCGCAATAATGACGGGAGAAAAGAAAAGACACTCTGGACAGCAAACGGAACAGGGGAGCCGATCGTATTTCAGCAGTTTATGACAGCCTTCGAGGAGGCAGAATATATTACAGGTGATATTGCGAAGAAGGTACGGGATGGACAGTTTACTTATAACGACTGTGCGATCCTTTATCGTACGAATGCGCAGTCCCGTATGTTCGAAGAGAAATTTCTTCTGGCAAATATTCCGTACAAGCTGATCGGCGGCGTAAACTTCTATGCCAGAAAGGAAATCAAGGATCTGCTGTCCTATTTAAAGACGGTAGATAATGCAAAGGATGACCTGGCGGTACGGAGGATCATCAATGTGCCGAAGCGGGGAATCGGAGCCGCTACGCTGACGCGTGTACAGGATTACGCCTCCGCTCATGGCATTAGCTTCTACGATGCTCTTCGCTGTGCAGGGGAGATTCCGGGGATCGGTCGTGCAGCTGCGAAGGTACAGCCCTTTGTGACCTTTATTCAGACACTGCGCAGTCAGCAGGAGTTTCTTTCGGTAAAGGAGCTTCTGCAGGAGATTATCGACCGGACAGGTTATGTGAAGGAGCTGGAGGCTGAGGCCACGGAGGAGGCCAGGGCAAGGATTGAGAATATCGATGAGTTGATCTCCAAGGTAGTTTCCTATGAAGAGGAAGCGGAGGATCCAACCCTTTCCGGATTTCTGGAGGAGGTGGCTCTTGTGGCCGACATAGACGGTCTTGAGGAGGAGAGTGACAGAGTCGTCCTTATGACCCTCCACAGTGCCAAGGGCCTGGAGTTTCCGAATGTGTATCTGGCAGGCATGGAGGATGGCATTTTTCCGGGGTATCTGTCCATTGTATCCGAGGATCCGTCGGATCTTGAAGAGGAAAGACGTCTCTGCTATGTGGGAATCACCAGGGCAAAACAGCAGCTTACCATTACCAGCGCCCGTGCACGTCTGATCCGGGGAGAGACGCAGTACAATAAGGTATCACGTTTTGTACAGGAGATACCAAGAGAACTGGTTCAGGTGGGAAATACGATTAAACCCAGGGTGCAGGAGCTTCCGAAGCAGACGGCATACATACAGGCGAAGCAGGCTTTTCAGGCCAAAGCATTTGAACCAAAGCAGTTCACAGTTACGAAATCAGACCATCTGGATTACGGGGAAGGTGACCGGGTGAAGCATGTGAAATTCGGCATGGGAACCGTGGAAAAGATCGTGGATGGCGGAAAGGACTATGAGGTCACCGTAAACTTTGACCGTGCCGGCGTGAAAAAAATGTTTGCGGCGTTTGCGAAGCTTAAGAAGGTGGAAAACGACTGACGGAGTGGTAAGTAACCCGTCAATAGTAACCGGTAATATGAATAGTTTTATAAAATCAGGATTTTCTATAGTAATATTTTTGATTTGGTGTTATACTAAGAAAAAACCGTTACAAGACTCCTGACGTGACAGGAGATAGGAGAAAGGATGTGTGTAGGATGAATAAATGGGAAGATTTATTGGCACTTATTCAGAAAAAAGAAGATGAGAAACAGAAGAATACAGTCCTCTGGGTTCTTGCGATCATTGGTGCGGTAGCAGCAGTGGCAGCAATCGCTTATGGCGTTTACCGCTATTTTACACCGGATTATCTGGAAGATTTTGAAGATGATTTCGAAGATGATTTTGATGATTATTTCGATGATGAGGATGAAGCAGAGGAAAAGACCGACGCTGAATAAGATGAAGGAAGCAGTGAAAGGCAGATGTCATTTGGCACCTGCCTTTTGTCTTCAATGAGCAAACTCCCTACGGCAAATATTTATAAATCTGCATGGATTTGAACAGTTAGAATTATAGAATGAGGAGATGAATATGAAAAAGGGTCAGATACTCGAAGGAAAAATCAGAGAAGTGGTATTCCCGAATAAGGGAATCGTAGAAGTGGAGAATGAGGAAAAGCCGGTGATTGTAAAAAACGGAGTGGAGGGTCAGAAGATCCGATTCTCCGTCAATAAGATACGGAAGGGGAAGTGCGAGGGACGGCTTCTGGAGGTTCTGGAGAAATCACCTTCAGAAATCGAACCGGCATGTCCTCATTTTGAAAGCTGCGGAGGCTGCACATATCAGAACCTTTCGTATGAGGAGCAGCTTGCCATGAAGGAAAGGCAGGTGAAGGCTCTGATGGACGGGGCGGTGCGGGGTGAATATGTCTTTGAGGGAATCAAGGCAAGCCCGAAAGAAGCAGCTTACCGCAATAAGATGGAGTTTTCCTTTGGCGATGAGATAAAGGACGGTCCATTGGCACTGGGCCTGCATAAGAGAGGAAGCTTTTATGATATCGTCAACGTGCCGGACTGCCGGATCGTGGATCGTGATTTCGGAAGGATCCTCACCTGTGTCCTGGAGTACTGTCAGGAGCAGGGGATGAGCTTCTACCGGCGGATGAGCCATGAGGGGTATCTGCGTCATCTTCTGGTCCGCAGAGGGGAGAAGACAGGGGAAATCCTGATTGCGCTGGTGACAACGACACAGGCAGATCACAGCCTGGACGGCTTTGCGGACAGGCTGCTTGCCCTGCCGCTTTCCGGAAAGATTGCAGGAATCCTTCATACATATAATGACAGCCTGGCAGACGTGGTACAGAATGACCGGACGGAAATCCTCTACGGACAGGATTATTTTTATGAGGAGCTTCTCGGACTGAAATTTAAGATCACTCCGTTTTCCTTCTTCCAGACCAATTCCCTGGGAGCGGAGGTGCTTTATGAGCAGGCACGCTCTTACGTAGGAGAGACGAAGGATAAGACGATCTTCGACCTGTACAGCGGAACCGGAACAATCGCCCAGATCCTGGCACCGGTGGCGAAGAAGGTGACCGGTATTGAAATCGTGGAAGAGGCCGTAGAGGCGGCAAAGCAGAATGCAAAGCTTAACGGGCTTAACAACTGCGAATTTATTGCAGGAGATGTGCTAAAGGCGATCGATCTGGTAGAAGAGAAGCCGGATCTGATCATCCTCGATCCTCCGCGTGATGGAATTAATCCGCGTGCACTGCGTAAAATTATCGCTTTTCAGGTGGAACGGATGGTCTACATCTCCTGCAAGCCCACCAGCCTGGCCAGGGATCTTGAAATGCTGCAAGATTGCGGGTATGAGGTTGAGAAAGTGTGCTGCGTGGACATGTTTCCGGCGACTGTTCATGTGGAGACTGTGGTGGGATTACAAAGGAAAGATACCTAGAAATCCTTGAATTTACGCACTTTGTAGAGTTTTTCAGTTTCAACAAAATCGGTGAAAATCACAAGGAAAAGATACTTGTACAGAGAGTAACCGTAGTTGTTGCCTTAGACCTCGGTACGGGGAACACAAAAAATCCTGAATATGAAAGTGAATAGTGGACTATCAGATAGTTGATAGATTATAGGGATACTTGAAGTAAAAGTGTCCCTATTTTTTATATAGGGCATTCCATAGTGGAGTGCCTTTTTCAATACAAATAACAGGAGGAAAGAAACGTGAAAAACAGTACAGCGTTAGGTGCAAACAGCGGGAAATCTACTCGCACAATAACTTTTAAGAACGAAGCACACAAGAAATTTTACATGGAATATCTGCAGAAGTGCAGATACCAGGATGTGTACCACAAGGCATTGGTATATTGTCTCGGATTAAATTCAGACACAAGAGATCATGTGGACAGAATTTATGATTTTAAAGAAGGATATGTTAAGCCAGAATGTCTGTATGAAGGCTGGCAGACCAGCGGCAGCATGAAAGTGGTCCGGATGGCGTATAACCTTTACTGCAATGGAACGTCCAGTGTTTTGGATATCGAAGATGCAGAAAGAAAACTGGAAGAATGCAGTAGTTATACCGTGGAAGAACTTTTTTGCTGCGGCTATGCAAGATATTTTTGGGAGGCAATTAAAATCCGTTATCCGGAATACTGCTTCTATCAGGATTGGGAGGATATGTATGCTGAAAATTAGGCTTCAAGGAACAACAAACGATATTAAATGGTTCAAAAAAATCCTTGAAAGGGATAAACGAATTAATGTGTTGGATGTTTGTATGGTCCAGTGTGTATTTGAAATCCAAAGCTGCAGTTTCCGGCGAGCAGGCAAAAGAGGAGACATAAATCTGTTCATCAGCTCCTTTATCTCTTCCATATCTTTTTTGTAAATGGTATTTGTACTGTTCACCCGCTTGGCGATCTGGTTCAGATTGCTGCCAATGTTTCCAAGCAGGGCATTCATTTCCCGGATGTGGGAGAAGTCCACATCATAGACAAAACCATAAAGCACCAGTTTCCGGAGAAATGCAGATTTGCTTTTCATTCTGGAAAGCCGGAATTTCTCATCCAGAATGTATTGCTCGTCATCATTTAAATGAAATTCGTTTCGGTGTGTCCGGGTTCGGTTTGCCATAATTCATTCCTCTTTTCTGTTTTAATATCTCGATTTTGTAAAAAATGGTACAAAAAAACTGCTGTAACTTGTTCGGTTTACAACAGTCTGTGTTTGGGTCGTTCGGTTGTTTGGATACACGTATCCATGAATTATTGTAGCAAAAGTAATTGGTGTGGTCAAATAAAGAAAATATAAAATGGAAGAGGGATAGGGATACTTCCCTGTGAAAATCTATTCATATTGGAAGACTGGCGATATGGGGATTTTGCCGTTGTGTTCGGACACCGGCAGTGCTTGCTAATTAAGCGATAAGGTGTTAATCTTGTCATAGGCAGTGGTAATGTCGATCCTGTTTGATTGTTGGTTGTGGTGACTTAACAATACTACTATTAGGACTTGGTTTCCACTGCTTTTTGATTTAGAGAAAGAAAAACTGCGCCACAGCCCTGGCGGGCCATCGCGCAGCGATTTTGTTCAATCGGAATTTGTAGGGATGACGACAAAATTGATAATTAGGCAAATTTATAAATGAATATCACTATGCATATTTATACATGAGTATGCTTGGTGGTATCTTTTTTTGTCTTAATAGGAATACAGTTCGATAAGTTCAGAGTATTTCTTTTCGTAGTCAGGTAACTGTTTGTATTGATAATAGTTTGCAAATGCTTTGATTGCATACCTCACTTCAGCAACTTTGGAGGTGGAGTATAATTATGAATCAAAAAATCTATGTCAAGCATTTTTGAAAATGTCCCAAAATAAGTGAAACATTAGCCCCGTCAAT
>UQCM01000096.1 GCA_900539525.1 uncultured Blautia sp. | reverse complement strand
CTTCTACCTTTTCCATCAACTGATCATAATCCCCACGGATGCGTTCTCCAGTCCATCCTTCGTCTTCCAAAAGTTCCTCTGCCGCTTCTTCAATAGAAATTTCACCATTTTCATAGACGCCACCATCCATCAGGCGGAAATCTTCATCGTAAAAGGAATAATCATATCCTCCTTCTGTTCTCTGAATAGCAAAGTAACGTTCTCCTACCTCATATGCCAGTTCACTAAGAACCTGTTCTTCCAGATTCAGGAAAGAATCTAGCTGTTCAAAACTGATACTGTCTACAAAATGAGCGGTTACCTTTCCCCCCTCATTCAGAACTACGATATCACTGACAGACAGGGAATGTCCTCGAAAGTCTTCTGGTCTGTCGATGTTGAATCGTTCAAATATATCATCTAGCGACATATTTCCAAATAATTCTCCCACATAGACCAGTTCATAGTCTTCTTTTTTAATCTGCATCCCGTGACTTTCAATGAAGCTCATATTCATAAACGCATAGTTTTCACCTGGCAAACCATCTCTTATTTGATAAATACCGAATGTTCGTCTTGTCCCTAATAGCAGATTTGCCTCTTTCAAAGACTGAATCTGCGGATATTTCTGCATCTCCCATTCCAAATTGCGGAATCGTTCCAGTTCTTCTGTAGACATCTGATAATGCTCCGGACCTCGTTCAATCTCCATTCGCTCTGTAACATAGATTGGTGATGAAAAATTGGTAATCAGATAGATATCTGCTCCGGCATCATATAATTTCAGAGCTTCTTCCTGTCCAATCACATTCATCGGCTCCTGAAATGCTCCAAAATCTTCATCTGCATAATCCAGATCCTGATCCCTTATCCGTTCCCACATCTGTGATTCCATGCCAAACAGCCCTTCATGTGCCTGTATCATTTCTTTACTTGCATACTCTCCCTTGCTGCCATCACTACCCAGGCAATAGATTTTAGAACCCATTCTGTGATAATCCAGGGCTGCTGCTTTTCTAAGCGGCACCATATCCTCTGCTGTATATCCATAATCCCGAAGTTCCAGCTTGCCTATGGTTGGATCTGGTAAGTCCTGAATATCCATTTGGGCATCATCCAGAAGTTCCTCTACTCTATCTTCATCTGACCGATTGACTGCATCTGCCAGATTTCTTACCAGCGTCCTTACTTTCTCTTCTTCGCCAACCAGATTTACATATTCAAAAATCTGTTCTTTTACGTCCGCTGGAATTGCTATTCCCATGTGTTCTGCACGGTCTATTTGTTCCTGTGTATATTCCTGCATTTTCTGCGTTTCTATTCCTGTTATCATGTTTCTCGCCATATAAGTTCCTCCTGTATTCCCAAAAGTGGCATAACCGGCAGAACATTCTTTCTACCAAATTATGCCATCTTTCCTGTTTTCTTATTCCAGACCGAAGTCCCTTTTTCTATCTTCCCTGCCATTCTCGCTTTCCCGCTGGCTTTTTTCTTTATAAATCTGCAATTTCTCATGGATAGAACCACGTGCCGGTCGTTCTTCTTTCTCTTTCGATTCTGACTGCTCTGCTTCTGTGTCTTCCCGTTCATCCATATTAAGAAGGGCATTTAGTTCTGACAGTCGCTCCAGTTTCTGGTTCAGTTCCTCTTCTTTTGTGAATGGCTTTCCAACTTCCTCTTTGGCATTTGTAAGCTGCTCCTGTACCGTTTCCAATCGTTGCTCCGCTTCTGCCAGTTTCTCCGGATAGCTTTCCAGAAGATTATTGATACGGGTGATATTTCCCAGGGCATCTGCTCCCAGATGAACTTTCGATACCGATTCATGCTTCACAGACAGGATAAACTCCTTACTCCAGCTGTCGAACTGGATTCTCATGTTGAATCCCTGATAGTTTCCGATATCCATTGCTGCATCGACTGCTTTCATGTCCTTGCAGACTGCCAGTAGTGCCGCTCCTGCTTCTTTCTTTTCTGTAAATACTTTGCCGCTGATCTCCATGGAAAACTGTTCTGGATCTGTGATTTTATGCTCCTGATAATGGGCAATATCCGCTTTGTAGCTATCAATAGTCTCGGTCAATTTTGCAATCTGCTGTGGAAAATTTCTTGCAATATCATCTTCCAGACGGTACTGGTTATTCATGTGATTGGCTTTTAAAAGTTTCAGTTTTGCCACATCCACGTCCAGTGCCATCTTTTCTTTTACTGCCGGATTTCCAGTTGCCAGTGCCTTAACCTCTGCATAGGACAGTGCCGCTTCGTCCACATCTTCGCAGCTTCTGACCGGTGCTTTGCTCGTCATAATCTGGGAGATGAACTTCTGTTTATTTTCGATCAACTGCCACATGTAGCTGTCGAAGGTGGATTCTGTCACATACCGAAAGATATGAACCTTTTTATTGTGATTTCCCTGCCGGATGATACGTCCTTCCCTCTGCTCCAGATCAGACGGTTTCCAGCCAATATCCAGATGATGCAGAGCAATCAGACGATCCTGCACGTTGGTACCGGCACCCATCTTTGCTGTTGAACCAATCAAAAAACGAACCTGCCCAGATTTTACTTTTCCAAACAGCTCCGTCTTCTTTGCTTCGGTATTTGCATCATGAATGAATGCAATTTCTTTTTCCGGTACACCTTTCGCCATCAGCTTCTGTTTCAAGTCATCGTAAACATTGAAACTGCCATCGCCTTTCGGTGTGCTCAAGTCACAAAAAATGATCTGCGCCGATTTCTGTACAACTGTATCTTTCCAGATTTCATAGCTTTTTTCTGCACAGACCGACACTTTACTGCCCGGATCGTCTGGCAATAGTTCATTGACCAATCGCTGATCCAGTGCCAGTTTTCTTCCGTCATTGGTAATTTTCAGCATATTGTCTACACTAGCATCTACGCCACCGTTTCTTACCACTTCCGCACGCTCTCCTAGGCTTGCTACGATTTCTTTCTGCTGTTCTGTTGGTTTCAATACTACAGTTTCGTATTCCGCTTCCGGTACTGGAAGATTCAACTGATCCGAAGTCTTGATATCTGCAATCTCCTTGAACATATTCATCAGTTCCGGGATATTATAGAATCTGGCGAATCTGGATTTTGCTCGGTATCCGGTTCCTTCCGGTGCAAGTTCAATGCTGGTCACAACCTCTCCAAACGTGGATGCCCAGGAATCAAATAATCCCAAGCCCATATTCTGTAATTTGCTGTTCTGCAGATATCTCTGCATGACATAAAGTTCCGTCATGCTGTTGCTGATCGGTGTGCCCGTTGCAAAGGTAATGCCTTTTCCACCGGTAATCTCATCCAGATACTGACATTTATTAAACATATCTGCTGATTTCTGTGCTTCGTTCTGGGCAATTCCGGCTACATTTCTCATTTTTGTATAAAGGAACGCATTTTTATAACTGTGTGCCTCGTCTACATACAGATGATCCACTCCCAGTTCTTCAAAGGTAACTACATTATCCTTTTTCTCTTTCTGATTCAGCTTCTCCAGTCTTGTCATCAGCGTTTTTCTGGTCTTTTCAATCTGCTTTACCGTATAGCGGCCGCCATCCTGCTCATATCTTGCACTCTGGATTGCGATTTCCAGATCGTCAATCTGCTTCCGCAGCATGGCTTCCTGCCTCTCATCAGAGATTGGGATACGCTCAAACTGGGAATGACCGATGATAATCGCATCATAGTTTCCCATAGCGATTCTGGCACAGAACTTTTTCCGGTTCGCCGGTTCAAAATCTTTCTTGGTTGCCACCAGGATATTGGCTCCCGGATATAACTGCAGGAACTCGGCTCCCCACTGCTCTGTCAGATGGTTCGGCACGACAAATAGATTCTTTTGTGATAATCCCAGACGTTTGCTCTCCATTGCAGCCGCTACCATCTCGTAGGTCTTCCCAGCTCCTACTACATGAGCCAGAAGCACATTATCCCCGTAAAGCTGATGTGCGACAGCATTTTTCTGATGTGGGCGAAGTTCAATTTCCGGGTTCATTCCTGGGAAAGTCAGATGACTGCCATCGTATTCACGGGGACGGATACTGTTAAACCGTTCATTATAAACTCTTACCAGTCTTTCACGTCTCTGTTGATCTTTGAAAATCCAATCCTTAAATGCTGCTTTCATGGCATCCTGTTTCTGTGATGCCAGCATAGTTTCTTTTTTATTGAGGACACGAATCTCATCCCCATTTTCATTGACACTCTTATCATAGATACGAACATCTTTCAGATTCAGTGTATCTTCCAGAATCCGGTAAGCATTTGCCCTCTCGGTTCCATACGTTGCATAGGCAAACGCATTTCTTGGACTGTCTGCATTTTTCCCGGTAATCCGCCACTCACCATTCACCTCAGAATATTTTACCTGTATCTCCTTCTGTGCAAGATACCACGGAGTATGAAGCAGTTCCCTCATAAAGTCCTGATAATCCGATGGTTCAATCCAGGTTGCCCCAATCCTTACTTCGATTTCAGATGCTTCCAGTTCTCTTGGCTGAACTGCTTCCAATGCACGGACATTCGGTGTGAATTCCGGGTGATTCTCTGCAAAGGTTCTTGCTGTGTTTAACTTCTCCCTGACATTTCCAGATAAATACTCATCTCCACTCTCCCACTGGTCTGTCAGTGGGTTCTTAAATATAACTCCAACCAGTTCCTCCGTGATTTTTTCTTCTGTCTTTCCTGTCAGCTGTGCCATATAGGACAGATCCACCTTTGCTCTTTCATTCAATGATAATGCTAAGGCTTCTGTCGCAGTTTCCACACTGGTTACCGCCACTGCCTTTTTGATGGTTCGTTTCGTAAACATGTCTGCTTTTCGCTTCAATGTTCCATCTTCGTTCAGGTCTTCCAGAGAACACAACAGACAATAAGAAGCGTCATCAGAAAACGCCCGCTTGTTTGCATTACTTCCGATGACTCCATACTTTGCTGTGTAAGCATCATATACTTGATTCAATTTCTCCTGCTGTTTGTGAATTTCTTCATCTGTTACGGATTCTTCCATCTGCATGGCAATCAGTTCACGCACCGTGTCTCGGATCTCCACCATACCTTTTACACGTTCTGCAGTAGCGGCAGGCATCTTTACCTGATTCATCAGAGAGTTAACACGGTAATATACCTGATCATCTACAACCGCATAACTGTAATTACGAACATTCGGATCTGCCGGGATACTCTCTGGTACATCATCCAGTTCTGCATCCACATCAACTGCAGGTGCCATATTTCCATGAATATTCCTGACAGCTTCTGCAAGCTGGACTTCAAGATCAGCACCTTCTATCGGCATACAGGTTGTTTCCATACCATACGGACCGGATACCTCTTTCATCTCACCCAGAATCATTTCCGGATGGTCTGCAAAATACTGATTGACCGTAATTCCATTGGCATCACTTCCAAGATTCACCCACTCCGGCATCTCTTTTGTCATGCTGTCACGCTTCTGGAAGAATAAAATATCTGCACTGACTTCCGTTCCTGCATTTGCTTTGAATGCTGTGTTCGGCAGGCGGATGGCTCCAAGGAGATCGGCACGTTCTGCCAGATACTTTCGGACTTCCGGTGATGCTTTATCCATGGTTCCTTTTGTTGTGATCAAAGCTGCCACACCACCCGGACGCAACTGGTCGATTGTCTTTGCCAGAAAATAATCGTGAATCATAAAATTATAGCGGTCATATTGCCTGTCATTCACTTTATAAGCTCCAAATGGCACATTTCCGATTGCCACATCGAAGAAATCATTCGGATAATCTGTCTTCTCAAAACCTTTAATCTGGATATTGGCATCTGGGTAAAGCAGTTTTGCAATTCTACCGCTGATACTGTCCAGTTCCACACCATAGAGTTTTGACTGGTTCAGCTTCTCAGGAAGCATTCCAAAGAAGTTACCAACACCCATGGATGGCTCCAGGATATTTCCTTTTGTAAATCCCAGATTTTCCAACGCCTGATACATACTTTCAATCACGATTGGCTGTGTGTAATGGGCATTTAAGGTAGAAGCTCTGGCTGCTGCATATTCTTCCGGTGTAAGGACTGTCTTTAATTCCAGATATTCCGTCTCCCATGCGGATTTTGTTTCATCGAAAGCATCAGCAAGACCTCCCCAGCCTACATATCGGGATAAAATCTCCTGTTCGTCTGGTGTGGCATTGCGGTTTTCTTCCTCGCATTTCTTTAAAAGCTGGATTGCCATGATATTAGCACGGAACTTTTCCTTTGGTGTTCCCTGTCCCAGTTCATCATCTGTGATATGGAAGTTTGTTGCTGGAATATCAGACTGTTCTGGTGTTATATCTTCCTTTTTTTCTGCATCTTCTACTGCTTCCGGTTGTGTCTCAACCTCCGACGGTTCCTGATTTTCCTCTCGTATTTCCTGCTGATCAGAGCCTTCCTGCTCCACTTCCAAAGCCTGCTGAGCTCCTTCCAGATCCGCCTGTCTCTGTGCTTCCTGCCGTTCTTCATACTTTTCCAGTTCTTCCGGTGATAAGAAATCATCGGTGCGAATCAGCTGACGGACACGTTCTGCAACCTTATTCCACTTTAATAGAACTTCTACATCTGGACTGCCAATCTTCCCTTTCGCAAGTTTTAATCCTTTCGCATCATGGGAAGCATCGGATTCATACGCTCCCGGTATCCCAGGTGCTGCTCCACCTGTACCATACTCATTTTTCAGAAACTCAGCTGCATCCTTTATATCGTGATGTTCCATGAAATACTCATAGATCCGATTCCGTCCTCCGGCAGTGATCCCGCCTCTTCTAAGGACTGCATCTATCTCATCCTGTGTGATAAAGGAAAGGGCCGGACGTTCGACCGTAAATTTCTGGTCTACCCAGGAACGCTCCCTCTGGAGATCCTGAAAACGCTGGAAATATTCCGGATTATGCTGAATCTCCCACCTGCGATAATCTTCTGGATTCTCATCCATATCTTTCTGCAGCCATTCAAAGCGATGGGCAATTGCATCTGCTTCCGCTGAATCTGTCCAAGCTTCCCGCACGACATCCTGCCAATCCGAATATGATTGCTGCTCCTCCCGGTTTCTGCTGGTATCCCGAAAATGGAGTGCAAGAAGATTGGTCATTTCTTCCTGCTCCTGTTCAATGGCGTTATTGGAAATCAGATTATCCACGTAACTTCTATCCTCATACATATCCCGGATTCTGTCCGCCGCTTCTTCCCACGTAACCATGCGATCAAAGTTTCTTCTGGCGGAATCTCCCCGTCGGATACGGATACCATCATTGTCATACCAGATACTGATTTTCTGTCCATCTATGGTAAATCCTTTTCCACCTGTTTCATATTCCTCCTTCAGGAAGTTCTGCATTTCTTCATTATCCAGACCTTCAATCAGTCTTGCCGTAATATGAAACAGTGTATTTTTCTGTCCACTTCCCGTGCGGAGAATATCATCTACTACTTCATCAGAAATAAGAAAAGCGGCTGGCTGTTCTAATGCAGCTGCCGCTTTCC
>UQCM01000095.1 GCA_900539525.1 uncultured Blautia sp. | reverse complement strand
CATTTGGTATAGAAAAATCCCGCACAGAAGTGCGGGACTTTGTCTACAGTCTGAGAGCTCTCACCCTGAGGTGAGAGCTCTTTACCATTTTTTAACATGATACATTGGCTGACGTTTGAACAACAATATCCGTGTTACTTCTTATTTCTGGAAATCAGGTAATACGGAACTGCGACGAACAGAATTCCACCGACCATATTCCCCAGCGTAACAATCGCCAGATTGTAGAAAAATCCACCAATACTTACCGCAGCACCGTTCGGATTCAAAAGGCCAATCGTCATAAATGTCATATTTGCGATACTGTGTTCAAATCCGCAGGTTACAAATGTGGTAACTCCACAGAAAGCCATAACGAGTTTTGCTCCTTCTGTCTTTAACTTGATACTGCACCAGATTGCTATACAAACGCAGACATTACACAGGATTGCCTTCGCAAATAACTGAAGAGGTGCACCTGCCATTTTTGCAGCAGCTGCGTTTCCAAAAAATGCTCCTACGTCTCCGCCCCCCGGAATTCCAGTCATTGTAAAAAGGACTGCACCCACTATGGAACCAACCAGGTTTCCCAGATAGCAGACTACCCAAAGCTTTACAGCCTTCCCCCAGCTGATTTCCTTTTTTAATGCCGCACAGGCCATCACAAGATTATTCCCTGTAAAAAGCTCTGCACCTGCCATGATGACAAAACACAATCCCACAGAGAATACAAATCCACATACCAGTTTTGTCGCATAAGAGCCGCCCGCTGTAAAATATCCACCTACAAATCCCATGAGGATACTTCCGAAAGCGATATACAAACCTGCCAGAAAAGACGATGTGCAATATCCCGGAAGATTCGTTTCCAAAAGCTTCAGCTTGTTCTTTGCCGCATTACAGACTGCCTGATATTCCTCACCAAACATAATTCGATATCCACCTTTCCCTTTACATCATATGTAAGTGTATCCTGTCAGTAGATGATTCCTGAATCTTCTGACTGATTCAAGTACCCCCTAGTAAGCGATCGATAAATAACTGGACAAATCGCGCAGAATGCTTTTTCGAGTGTGCTGGTCAAAAAACGTAGGCGTAGCGGGCTACGCTGAGGATTTTTGACCTGTGCAATCGGAGAAGCAGACAAGTGATTGGTGTAGTTATTTTCGAGACGCTATACTAGCATACTTGCTTCAAGATAACACTGTCTGTGATACAAAACGGCGCTGCGTTGTATGCAGCGCCGCTTTTATTTCCTTCTGATACGGTCACTGCCGCTCTATGGACAATAACCCTTACATGGATTTAGAACAATCCTGTAATCTTTCCGTTCTCATCAACATCGATCTTCTCAGCAGCCGGAACCTTTGGAAGACCTGGCATTGTCATGATCTCGCCTGTCAGAGCAACGATAAAGCCTGCGCCTGCAGAAATCTTCAGATTGCGTACGGTTACCTCGAAATCAGTCGGTGCACCCAGCTTTGTCTGGTCGTCTGTTAAGCTGTACTGTGTCTTGGCAACACAGATCGGGCAGTTTCCAAATCCCATTTCTTCTAACTGTTTTGCCTGTTTCTGAGCATTTGCTGTCAGAACAACTCTCTTACCACCGTAAATCTTCTGAACGATCGCATTCAGCTTATCTTCAATGCTTCCTTCAAGCTCATAGGAATATGTGAAGTCATTCGGCTGCTCTACCAGTTCCAGAACCTTCTCAGCTAAGGCAACACCGCCTTCGCCGCCCTTAGCCCATACTTCAGACAGAGCAACATTAACACCCAGTTCCTTACATTTTTCCTCAACCAGATCCAGTTCTGCTTTTGTATCGGTCGGGAATGCATTGATTGCAACAACACATGGCAGTTTGTATACATTTTTGATATTGCTTACGTGTTTCAGCAGGTTCGGGAGTCCCTTCTCAAGTGCTTCCAGATTCTCATTATTCAGATCTGCCTTTGCAACACCACCATTGTATTTCAGAGCACGAACAGTAGCTACGATAACAACTGCATTTGGCTTCAGCCCTGCCATACGGCACTTGATATCCAGGAATTTCTCAGCACCGAGGTCAGCGCCGAATCCTGCCTCTGTGATGGTATAATCAGCAAGCTTCATAGCCATCTTTGTAGCAGTTACAGAGTTACATCCGTGAGCAATATTAGCGAATGGACCGCCATGAACGATTGCAGGCACATGCTCCAGTGTCTGAACCAGGTTCGGTTTCAGTGCATCCTTCAGAAGTGCTGTCATAGCTCCTTCTGCATGCAGATCACCAGCAGTAACCGGTTTCTGCTCTGATGGCTTGCCATAGGTATATCCAATGATGATTCTGGAAAGTCTTGCTTTCAGGTCTGTGATGTCACTTGCCAGACAAAGAACTGCCATGATCTCAGATGCTACAGTGATATCATAGCCATCCTCTCTCGGCATACCGTTCGTTCTTCCGCCCAGTCCGTCTACTACGTTACGGAGCTGACGGTCATTCATATCCACACATCTTCTCCATGTGATCTTTCTCGGGTCAATATTTAACGCATTACCCTGGAAGATATGGTTATCGATCATAGCAGCCAGCAGGTTGTTTGCTGCACCGATCGCATGGAAGTCACCTGTGAAATGAAGATTGATGTCCTCCATCGGAACTACCTGTGCATATCCACCGCCTGCGGCACCGCCTTTAACTCCGAATACAGGTCCCAGAGATGGCTCACGCAGAGCAACCATAACATTTTTGCCAAGCTTCTGCATACCATCAGCCAAACCAACGGTTGTTGTAGTCTTTCCTTCTCCTGCCGGTGTCGGGTTGATTGCTGTAACCAGGATCAGCTTGCCATCTTCCTTATCTGTTTCTTTTAACAGATTGTAGTCGATCTTTGCTTTGTACTTGCCGTACTGCTCCAGGTATTTCTCATCAATACCTGCTTTTGCTGCAATTTCGGTAATTGGGGACATGGTTGTCTCCTGTGCAATTTCGATGTCTGATTTGTAACCCATAATAAAAAATCTCCTTTCATTTTCCGCATATTCTACGGGATTTTACTGTTTTTGGGCAAAAAAATGCCGCGCAAAGGTAATGGACAGACTGCCCATAATTTTACGCAGTAGCGGAAGCGATATTATAACGCGGCGAACCTTCGTTCACAGAAAGCCTCCCCCTCCTGTGACACTTTACGCATAACATCTACTCTACCAGATTCTGATTACCGATCCATAAGGAAATGCATCGTCCTGCTTTCAATCTACACAATCTCCCTGTGATATAAAAAAAAGCAACACTCTGAAATCAAAATGCTGCCCAGACGGTCGACCACGTATAATTTTGATTTCCTTGTGGTACTCCACAACTATCCGTCAGTAATCAAAACCTCTTCTTTATGTTATATAATATACACCCGAATGAATCATTTGTCAAGGAATTGTCCATACTTTTTCCGCAATAACATTATCATTGTGTAACTGTTCAGAGTCATGCAGATTTATAAATATTTGCCTTGGGGAGCCCTCTCACCGGAGGCAAATTTTATAAATCTATAGGGCGAGAGCCCTACATGAGCAAAAGGAAAGCCTCGCAGAGGCGTTTTCTATGACCTCTGTTTTCTGCAGCATCCTGCAGAGCAGTTTCCACAGTTACATCCGCAGGAGCTTCTGCCGTTCTTTTTGTCTCTCACCATCTTTACGATGACGGAACACACCACGGCAGCCAATAGAAAACTGATCACGATCGTTCCCAGATTTTGCATAAACCATGCTGACATTTTCCCACCTCCCTATTCAGAATCTTCTTTATTATGATACGTCCGCTTTGCTGGGGAGAGTCTTCACTGGTTTAAACAGCATGAACAGAATGACTGCGATCACCACCAGGGCGGCCATGACACCCGTCACGCTGCCGGCACCTGTAAAGAACATACCCATCTGATAGATAACCAGGGCGATTCCATAGGCAAAGACACATTGATATCCGACAGCAAACCAGGTCCATTTTGCATCGTTCATCTCCCGCCTGATCGCACCGATTGCTGCAAAACAGGGTGCACAAAGCAGGTTGAACACCAGGAAAGAATAGCCTGCAATCTGTGACATTCCTTCAAAATCAAGTACGCCAAAGACACCGACAACCTCCTCCTTTGCCACAAGTCCCATGATTGTGGCAATTGCAGCTTTCATATTCCCAAATCCCAGCGGTGTGAAAATCCAGCTGATTGCAGCGCCGATCATTCCAAGCACACTGCTTTCCAGTTCCATATCCGGGCGAAATCCAAAGGATCCATCGGTGAATCCGAAACAGGAACCTGCCCATATGATAATAGATGAGAGAAGAATGATTGTTCCGGCTTTTTTGATGAAGGAACTGGCTCTCTCCCACATAGAGCGCATGATATTGCCGGGAGTCGGCCAGTGATATGCCGGGAGTTCCATTACAAACGGTGCCGGCTCGCCTGCAAACATCCAGGTTTTCTTCAGCATGATTCCCGAGATGACAATGGCTGCGATTCCTATAAAATAAGCACTGGGAGCCACCCACCATGCACCGTTAAAAAGGGCAGATGCGATCAGTGCAATGATCGGAAGCTTTGCGCCGCAGGGGATAAATGTAGTCGTCATAATGGTCATGCGGCGATCGCGCTCATTTTCTATGGTCCTGGATGCCATGATACCAGGCACACCGCAGCCGGTTCCGATCAGCATCGGAATGAACGATTTCCCTGAAAGACCAAATTTACGAAAAACTCGGTCCAGCACAAAAGCAATCCGTGCCATATAGCCGCAGGCTTCAAGAAATGCAAGCAGAATAAAGAGCACCATCATCTGAGGGAGAAAGCCAAGTACCGCACCAACACCCCCCACAACACCGTCGAGCAGGAGAGCTTTCAGCCATTCTGCACAATTTACAGCATCCAGTGCCTCTTCCACCAGAACCGGAATACCAGGTACCCACACGCCATAGTCCGCTGTATCCGGTATATCTTCGCTTTCAAGCGCTGTATCGACGATCTCAGAAATATCAAATCCTCTCTCCGCCAGAGAATCAGCATATGAACCATAAGCTTCATCGAAAGCAGCAAAATCACCTTCTCCGATCGCTCCGGCAAGCTCCGCAGCGCCAATAACCTCTGCTGCCGCTGCCTGATCCACAATGTTTTTTACTTCATCTGTAAATATGTATTCTTCCGCATAAGTGTTCATATCCTCTTCATATGCAGAGGTTCCGATCCCAAACAGATGCCATCCATCTCCAAATACGCCATCATTTGCCCAGTCCGTTGCAATGGTTCCCACCGTTGACACCGAAATATAATATACCAGGAACATAATGACCGCAAAAACAGGAAGTGCAGCAAAGCGATTTGTCACCACCCTATCAATTTTATCTGAAATAGAGAGCTTTCCCGCCGATTTTTTATTACAGCATCTATTCATAAGGGTTGAAATATAAAGATACCTTTCATTCGTGATGATACTCTCGGCATCATCATCGCATTCTTTTTCAGCAGCCTGTATATCCCCCTCAATATGTTCCAGAATCCCCTGATCAATACTGAGCTGATTCAGAACCTTATCATCACGTTCAAAAATCTTGATCGCATACCAGCGCTGCTGTTCCTCCGGCATATGATGAACAGCAGCTTCCTCAATATGTGCAATGGCGTGCTCAACAGCTCCTGAAAAAGTATGCATCGGAATGGTCTTTCCGCTCTTTGCCGCCTGAATCGCAGTTTCCGCCGCCTCCATGACACCGGTTCCTTTCAGTGCTGAAATTTCTACCACGCGGCACCCAAGCTCACGGGACATCTCATCGATATGAATTTTGTCACCATTTTTTTTCACAATGTCCATCATATTTACTGCCACAACCACCGGGATACCAAGTTCTGTAAGCTGTGTCGTCAGATACAGATTTCTCTCCAGGTTTGTGCCGTCTACAATGTTCAGAATCGCATCCGGACGTTCCCCGATCAGATAATCCCGTGCGACGACTTCCTCCAGGGTATATGGAGAAAGAGAATAAATACCCGGAAGATCCGTAATGATAACACCATCATGTTTTTTTAGTTTTCCCTCTTTTTTTTCAACCGTTACTCCGGGCCAGTTTCCGACAAACTGATTCGAACCGGTAAGCGCATTGAAAAGAGTCGTTTTTCCACAGTTCGGATTCCCTGCAAGTGCAATTTTCAAATCCATGTTCATCATCCTCTCTTTCATTGTTAGCATCAGCTAACCTATTGTTTTAAAAGAAGGGGCAAAGCCCCTTTTTCTATTCCACTTCAATCATTCCGGCATCTGCTTTTCGAAGGGAAAGTTCATATCCTCTCACCGTTACTTCAACCGGATCGCCAAGAGGTGCAACTTTGCGGATATAGATATCTGCTCCCTTTGTGATTCCCATATCCATAATGCGCCGTTTCACAGCACCTTCGCCATGAAGTTTGACAACCCTGGCGCTCTCTCCAACCTTCACCTGTCTGAGTGTCTTCATATAAATCTCCTCCTTGTATTCAAAACAGCGTAACTATTCAGAGTCCATTCGCAAAATCGCTAGATTATTATCTTCTGTGCCATTTCCCGGCTGATGGCCACACGGGATTCTTTAATATTTACAATAATATTTCCTCCCAGAGACGTAAGAACAGTTACCCGCGCGCCCGTTACAAATCCCAGATTTTCAAGATGTTTTTTTATTTCCGGGTTTCCGCCCACTTTCCTGATTCTGTTTTCCTCTCCGATATCTGCCAGTACCAACGGCATCATACTTCCTCCTTTCAGGATCACTCCTTCGATTGATTACAGAGCTGACAAGGTATTTTCACATGTAATAAAACCAATTAGCTTTTGCTAACTGCAAACTATATTAGCTTATGCTAACTATTTTGTCAACCCTTTTTTGCTTGAAAATTCTTACAGTATATGCTACCCTTAGAGCAAAACCGACGACAAAGGAGGCTCTACTATGCATCTGCACGAATCCGGTGAAATGTATCTGGAAACCATTCTCATTTTATCTCAGAAAAATACGGACGTCCGCTCTGTGGATGTTGCTGAATATATGGGATATTCCAAACCAAGTGTCAGCCGCGCCATCGGTCTGCTAAAAAGCGGCGGATATGTGATGACCGATAAAAACGGGCACTTACTGCTGACAGATACGGGCCGTGAAATCGCCCAGAAGATCTATGAGCGCCACACAATGCTCACCCGGTTTCTGATGGAACTCGGCGTGGATGAGAATACCGCCTCCAGCGATGCCTGCCGAATGGAGCATGTAATCAGTGATATCTCATTCCAGGCCATAAAGAAACACGCCACGAAAAGAAAATAATTCCCGCGCGCCGAGCGTGGTCAGCTCTGCTGACATCTTCCAAACACGCGAGTGCGCATCCCCCGGAGGGTTTTATGATATAGGAAATTCGAAGGAATTTCCTATATCACAAAAAGCGCGAAATCAGAACTTTTCTTGTTCGATTTCGCGCTTTGGCGTATTCGCTGTGAAATGCGGATAACAGGACTTGAACCTGCACGTCATCTGACAATAGAACCTAAATCTATCGCGTCTGCCAATTCCGCCATATCCGCATATATAAACCATATATAAACTACGAAATTCATTATAAGGGATATATCTAAAATCTGTCAATACCTTTATGACTCTGTAACATTACTGTTGTTACTGTTCACACGTCAGCCAGTTCGAGGTGTTTTTTGTGAGTGTAGCGAAGCG
>UQCM01000094.1 GCA_900539525.1 uncultured Blautia sp. | reverse complement strand
AGCAAAAGGAAAGCCTCGCAGAGGCGATTTTGCGAATGGACTCTGAATAGTTACAGTTTAGTAAATGAATAGTTTTAAAAATAGATTGTATTTTTGAAAGGTTTATATTAAAATAGAAATAAAGTTTAGTTAAGGGCGTGATAAAATGGGTAATATTAATAATACACAGTATTTCAGAGTAAATTCAGACACAGAGGTAAGTGTAAAGGAGATTCTTGATACGGTATACAATGCGATGACAGAAAAAGGATATAATCCGGTGAATCAGATTGTCGGGTATATCATGTCAGGGGATCCGACCTACATCACCAGCTATAAGAATGCCAGAAGTATGATTATGAAAGTGGAGCGTGACGAGCTGGTGGAAGAGCTTCTGAAGGAATATATCAGAAACAGGGCATGGCAGGAATGATGAATATGCGTATTATGGGACTTGATTTCGGGTCAAAAACAGTTGGTGTAGCCGTCAGTGACGGTCTGGGACTGACGGCCCAGGGAGTGGAGATTATCAGAAGAACGTCCGAAAATAAGCTTCGCCAGACACTGGCAAGAATAGAAGCCCTGGTTCGTGAGTATGAAGTAGGGACCATCGTGCTGGGATTCCCGAAGAACATGAATAATACCATTGGTGACAGAGCGGAAAAATCTCTGGCTTTTAAAGAGATGCTTGAAAGAAGGACAGGCCTGCCTGTGATCATGTGGGATGAACGGCTGACGACTGTGGAGGCAAACCGTACCCTGATGGAAGGAAACGTACGACGTGAAGACAGGAAACAGTATGTGGATATGCTTGCGGCTGTCTATATTCTTCAGGGTTATTTAGATTGCGAGGGCATGAAGAGTGGAAAAGATCAGATTTAATTTGGAAGACAGTGGTGAGGCAGCAGAGTTTTTTGTGCTGGAGCAGACGAGAATCAATGGGATGGACTATATTCTTGTGACAGATTCTGAAGAGGAAGATGGAGAAGCACTGATTTTAAAGGATTTATCCAGTGATGGAGATCAGGAAGCACTGTATGAGATCGTAGATGACGATGAAGAACTGGAAGCAGTATCGCGGATTTTTTCTGAGATGCTGGAGGATGTTGATTTTGTTTAAAAAGGAATAATTGCTGACAGAGAAGCAGAGGGAGGTCTGCTTTTATGTTTTGCGTAAAATTTAAATACAGATAATAAATCTTTATAGTAAGGAATTCTGTTACTTTCAGGTTGTTGTTCATAAGTCAGCCGATCTCAGCATGAATTTTACGGAATACCTGGCTGTGATGATAGATATCTGTTATGAAAATCATGGAGGTGTAATTTTTGAAAAATGCGAACAACTCAAAACTGAAGATCATTCCGCTGGGAGGACTGGAACAGATCGGAATGAATATTACTGCCTTTGAATTCGAAGACAGTATTGTTGTAGTGGATTGTGGTCTGTCCTTCCCGGAGGATGATATGCTTGGAATCGACCTGGTGATCCCGGATATCACTTATCTGAAGAATCATGTAGATAAGGTCAAGGGCTTTGTCATCACCCATGGTCACGAGGATCATATTGGTGCACTGCCTTATATTTTAAAAGAACTGGCAGCTCCGATTTATACGACAAAGCTCACGATGGGACTGATCGAGAATAAATTAAAAGAGCATAATCTCATGAAATCGTGCAAGCGGAAGGTGGTAAAACACGGGCAGTCCATCAATCTGGGCGCGTTTCGCATCGAATTTATCAAGACAAACCACAGTATTCAGGATGCTTCTGCACTAGCCATCTATTCTCCGGCAGGAATCGTTATCCACACAGGAGACTTTAAGGTGGATTACACACCGGTATTCGGAGATGCCATTGACCTTCAGCGCTTTGCGGAGATCGGAAAGAAGGGCGTTCTGGCACTGATGAGCGACAGTACCAATGCGGAGAGACCGGGATTTACGATGTCTGAGCGGACGGTCGGAAGAACTTTTGATAATATTTTTTCAGAGCATAGAAATACGCGGATTATTATCGCAACCTTTGCTTCGAATGTGGATCGTGTACAGCAGATCATCAATTCTGCCTACAAATATGGAAGAAAGGTGGTTGTAGAGGGGCGAAGTATGGTAAATGTCATCTCTACGGCATCGGAACTGGGATATCTGAATATTCCCGAGAATACGTTGATCGACATTGAGATGATGAAGAATTATCCGGACAATCAGATGGTGCTGATCACCACGGGAAGCCAGGGAGAGTCCATGGCTGCATTGTCGAGAATGGCAGCAGATATGCACCGTAAGGTATCGATCAAGCCGGGAGATACGATCATCTTCAGTTCCAATCCGATACCAGGAAATGAGAAGGCCGTGTCAAAGGTCATTAATGAGCTTTCGGCCAAGGGAGCGGATGTTATTTTCCAGGATGCGCATGTTTCGGGACATGCCTGTCAGGAGGAATTAAAGTTGATCTATTCATTGGTACGTCCGAAGTATGCCATCCCGGTTCATGGAGAATACCGCCACCTGAAGGCAAATGCCGGACTGGCGATGAGTCTTGGCATACCAAAGGAGAATACCTTTATCCTGCATTCAGGAGATGTGCTGGAACTGGATGAGAATCAGGCAAAGATCGTAGACCGCATTCATACAGGTGCAATTCTGGTGGATGGACTGGGTGTCGGCGACGTAGGCAATATTGTGCTGCGTGACCGCCAGCATCTTGCAGAAGATGGCATACTCATTGTCGTACTGACCCTGGAAAAATACAGCAACCAGGTGCTCGCAGGTCCGGATATCGTATCGAGAGGCTTCGTCTATGTGAGAGAGTCCGAGGAGCTTATGGAGGAGGCGCGTCATGTAGTGGAAAATGCGCTGGAGGGATGCATGGAGAAACGTATCACTGACTGGGGCAAGATTAAGAATGTGACCAAGGATGCGCTGAGTGAGTTCCTGTGGAAAAAGACAAAGCGCAGTCCGATGATCCTTCCGATCATCATGGAGGTTTAGATACGATGGAGAATGTGACAAAGTGTACACAGGAGCTTGTTGCGGCAATCTGCAGCAGCAGGGCGTATGCAAATTATGAAGAAGCGAAGAGAAAAATGCGGGAGAATGACGAACTGCGTGAGAAGCTGAATCAGTTTCGAAGGAGAAATTACGAGTTTCAGAACAGAAAAGACAGTGTGGACTGGTATGAAGACGTGGCAAATTTTGAGAGGGAGAATGAGGAATTCCGGAAGGATCCCCTCGTAGAAGAATATCTTCAAAGTGAACTGGAGCTGTGCAGGATGCTCCAGCGGATCAATCAGTCGCTTGTAAGGGCGGTACATCTTGAAATTGAAGAATTTGCGGACGCTATTGAGTGGTAAATGACAGGAGGGCACGGATATTTATGAAACAGAGAAAGAAGTCAGTGATCGTGATTTTTGCCGTGTTGAAGGTTTTCGTGCTTGTGCTTGTTATTGCGGTCTTTGTTTCGGCAGGGAAAAAGGCATATTCCTTCGGGTATCGTGTCTTTGCAGAGGAGACGGTTTCTGATCCGCCGGGCAAGAAGGTAGCGGTTACGATCGAGGACGGAATAACGATCTCGGAGCTGTCGAAGCTTCTGAAGGAAAAACGTCTGATCAGGGATGAAAGAGTGTTTCAGGTTCAGTATCAGCTTTCGGAATACAAAGGAAAACTGAAAGGCGGAACCTATATTCTGAATACTGCTCAGACATCGGGAGAAATGCTTGCCGAACTTTCAGGAGAAAATGAAACGGAATCGGAAACTTTGGAATGAGAGGAAATACATGATTGTAAATGAACGGATGATTGCCTATATCAATTCGCTGGATATGGGCAATACACCTATCCTGAATAAGATTGAACAGGAAGCTCTGGATACTTATGTGCCGATCGTGCGCAGAGAGATGCAGAGCTTTTTAAAAGTTCTTCTGGCAATGAAGCGCCCTGTGCGGATTCTGGAGGTGGGAACAGCTGTAGGTTTTTCCACTTTATTGTTTTGTGAATATGCACCGGAGGGGGCGCATATAACGACCATTGAGAAATATGAGAAGAGAATACCGGTTGCCAGGGAGAATTTCCGGCGTGCCGGGCGGGAAGACCAGATCACCCTTCTGGAGGGAGATGCCGCAAAAATCCTTTCCGGACTTACAGAAACCTATGATTTTATATTTATGGATGCGGCCAAAGGGCAGTATATTCATTTTCTGCCGGATGTGATGCGGATTCTGGAGATTGGAGGTGTCCTGGTTTCTGACAATGTACTGCAGGATGGAGACATTATTGAGTCCCATTATGCGGTGGAGCGGCGGAACAGGACCATTTATAAACGGATGCGGGAATACCTGTATGAACTGAAGCATGATGAACGGCTGTCCACCAGCATCGTACCGATCGGTGACGGGGCGACGGTCAGTGTCCGGATCGCATAGAAGCCGGCGAAGCAGCCGGAAGACAGCTGATCCGGCAAGAATGGAGGTAAGGATGAGAACACCGGAATTACTGATACCGGCAAGCAGCCTGGAGGTACTGAAGACAGCGGTTATCTTTGGGGCGGATGCGGTATATATCGGAGGCGAGGCTTTCGGTCTCCGCGCAAAAGCGAAGAATTTTTCTATGGAAGATATGAAGGAAGGTATCGAATTTGCTCATGCACATGGAGTCAAAGTGTATGTGACGGCCAATATCCTGGCACACAACCGGGATCTGGCGGGAGTGGAAGCGTATTTTCGGGAACTGAGTGAGATTCATCCCGATGCATTGATCATCGCGGATCCCGGTGTATTTAATATTGCAAAAAGGGTATGTCCGGAGATTGAACGGCATATCAGTACGCAGGCAAATAACACAAACTACGATACGTATCTGTTCTGGCATGAGCTTGGTGCAAAAAGGGTGGTTTCTGCCAGAGAGCTTTCCCTTGAAGAGATCCGTGAGATCAGGGAGCATATCCCGGAGGACATGGAAATTGAGACTTTTGTACATGGAGCAATGTGCATATCCTATTCCGGGCGGTGTCTGCTGAGTAATTATTTTACGGGAAGAGATGCCAACCAGGGCGCATGTACCCATCCATGCCGCTGGAAATATGCGGTGGTGGAGGAGACGCGCCCCGGAGAATACATGCCTGTCTATGAAAATGAGCGCGGGACCTATATCTTTAATTCAAAGGATCTTTGTATGATCGAGCATATTCCTGAAATTCTGGAAGCCGGAATCGACAGTCTGAAGATCGAGGGTCGTATGAAGACAGCCCTTTATGTGGCGACGGTGGCACGTACCTACCGCAAAGCAATCGATGATTACAAAAAGGATCCAAAGCTTTACAAGAAGAATATGCCATGGTATCTGGATCAGATCTCAAACTGTACCTACCGGCAGTTTACCACCGGCTTCTTCTTTGGAAAACCGGATGAGGCTTCTCAGATTTATGACAGCAACACTTATGTGAAGGAATATACCTACCTGGGAATCGTCGGTGAGAAAAATGAAGAAGGGCTGTACCGCATCGAGCAGAGAAATAAATTCTCAGTGGGCGAGACAATAGAGATCATGAAGCCCGACGGATCAAATATCTCTGTTCAGGTGCGGCGTATCGTGAATGAAAATGGAGAAGAGCAGCAGAGTGCGCCTCATCCAAAGCAGGTGCTCTATCTGGATCTCGGTGTCGAAATGGATCAGTATGATATTCTGCGGAGGCAGGAATAGCCGTTAGTGTATTTTGTCTCTCAGCAGAAAGAGAGCAATGACATTTGGAAAAACCATGATCCCGTTGATCAGATCGGTAAAGCCCCATACCATTCCCATAGGGATCACTGCACCGAGATAGGTCATGAGGATATAGCAGAAATGGTAGGCGGGAATCCATTTTCTGCCGAAAAGGTATTCTGTCCCTTTTTCGCCAAAGTAGCACCATCCGATCAGAGTGGTAAGGGCAAATGCCACCAGGGAAACGGACAGCAGCTTTTCCCCGTAAAAGGGCAGCATGGAAAAGGCGGCCATGGTAAGTCCGCCCTGGCTGTATCCCGTGATAGAGGATGGATTCTGAAGAATGTTGGCAACCACCAGAATCCCGGTAAGCGCACACATGACAACGGTATCCCAGAATACTGCAGTCATGGAAATGAGCCCCTGCCGGCGCGGGGAAGAAGAGCTTGCGGCAGCAGCGATCGAGGCGGTTCCGATACCGGCTTCGTTGGTGAACAGCCCTCTGGCGATGCCGAAGCGCAGGGTACTCTGCAGTGTGCTCCCTGCGAAACCGCCGATGGCTGCTCCGGGATGAAAGGCTCTGTCCATGATCAGAGAAATCGCACCGGGGACAGATTCCCGCATCATCCACAGCAGGATCAGGCAGCAGCCAATATAGAAAAATCCCAGGAAGGGCACGATCTTCACGCAGAAATTACCGATGGAACGGATTCCACCGATCACGACGAATCCGGCAAATACGGCAGCGAGGATTCCGGTGATATGAGGGGAAATACTCCAGCATGCACCGATCGCATCGGAGATGGCATTTGACTGTGTGGTACAGCCAACACCCAGAGCTGCCAGAAGGGTGCAGAAAGCATAGAGGGCGGCCAGCGGCCGGTTATTCAGTCCGTATGCAAGAATATACATAGGGCCTCCCACTGTGGTTCCATCCTCCAGCTTCCGGCGGAAGAGGCAGCTCAGATAGCATTCGGCATAAGAAGTCGCCATTCCCAGGATACCCGTCAGCCAGCACCAGAACAGTGCTCCCGGGCCTCCCAGAGCGATTGCGGTAGAGACACCTACGATGTTGCCGGTTCCCAGTGTTGCCGCCAGTGTTGTGGCAAGTGCGGCAAAGCCGCTCAGATTCTTTTCGTCCTTTGCAGCGGATTCATCCGCTGAGACCGACAGGCGGATGGCCTTGAAGGTCTGTCTTTGAGGGAATTTCAGACGCACGGTAAACAGCAGATGTGCAGTGCCCAGCAGAACCAGAACCGGACCGCTCCACAGAAAATGATTGAAGGCTTCGAGAACAGAGAACATGGATGAACCTCGTACATTTTGCTTTATGATAACTATATGTAAAAGAATCCGCGGACATACCTGAACTGTCACTTTTCTTTTTTGGAAAGGCACGTGGATGCATATTCTTACATAAGCTAAAGGAAAGATGTGCTGAGGTGCTTTTTTGAAAACATTTCCCAAACCTCTCACGGCGGAGGAAGAGAAGCTGTACCTGAAGAGATATAAGGACGGAGATCAGGAAGCGCGCAGAATTCTCATAGAACGTAATCTAAGGCTGGTAGCGCATGTGGCAAAGAAGTACCAGGGATCAGATGAGGATTCGGATGATCTGATCTCCATAGGGACCATCGGTCTGATCAAGGCGGTTTCTACCTTTGATTCATCGAAAAAGAACCGTCTGGCAACCTATGCCGCCCGCTGTATTGATAATGAACTGCTGATGATGCTGCGTATGCGGAAAAAAACATCAAAGGAAGTATCCCTTTATGAGCCGATCGGCACGGACAGGGAAGGAAATGAAATCAATCTGCTGGATATTATTGAGGGAGAAAGTGTAGATATCCCGGAGATCATGGATCTGGAGGCGGACACCAGAAGGCTGTATCAGATCCTTGGAGGGGCACTGACACAACGGGAAAAGGAAGTGCTCCGGATGCGTTATGGACTGTTCGGGACAAAGGAAAAGACCCAGAGAGAAATCGCAGAACAAATGGGAATTTCCAGATCCTATGTCTCCAGAATCGAAAAGATGGCACTGAATAAGCTGAAGGCGGTATTTTAATGATGCCAGGGTCAAAAGGTCATGATTTTCATGCTTGCATGAAAAATCATGA
>UQCM01000093.1 GCA_900539525.1 uncultured Blautia sp. | reverse complement strand
CTTCTACCTTTTCCATCAACTGATCATAATCCCCACGGATGCGTTCTCCAGTCCAGCCTTCGTCTTCCAAAAGTTCCTCTGCCGCTTCTTCAATAGAAATTTCATCATTTTCATAGACGCCACCATCCATCAGACGGAAATCTTCATCGTAAAAGGAATAATCGTATCCTTCTTCTGTCCTCTGAATAGCAAAATACCGTTCTCCTACCTCATATGCCAGTTCACTAAGAACCTGTTCTTCCAGATTCAAGAAAGAATCCAGCTGTTCAAAACTGATACTGTCTACAAAATGAGCTGTTACTTTTTCCCCATCATTCAAAACAACGATATCACTGACAGACAGGGAATGCCCACGGAAGTCTTTCGGTCTATCAATGTTGAACCTTTCAAAAATATCATCCAGTGACGTATTTCCCAGTAATTCTCCAACATAGACCAGCTTATAATCTTCTTTTTTTATCTGCATACCATGACTTTCAATAAAACTCATATTCATAAATGCATAATTTTCGCCCGGTGAATCATCTTTGATCTGATAAATACCAAAGGTTCGCCTTGTTCCTAACAACAGGTTTGCCTCTTTCAAAGACTGAATCTGCGGATATTTCTGCATTTCCCATTCCAGGTTACGGAAACGCTCCCGTTCTGCCATGGACATCTGATAATGCTCCGGTCCTCGTTCGATTTCCTTGCGTTCCGTGACATAAATTGGTGATGAAAAATTAGTGATCAGATAGATATCTGCTCCGGCATCGTATAATTTCAGTGCTTCTTCCTGGTCAATGACACTCATAGGCTCCTGAAATGCTCCAAAATCTTCATCGGCATAATCCAGATCCCGATCCCTTATCCGTTCCCACATCTGCGATTCCATGCCAAACAGACCTTCATGTGCCTGTATCATTTCTTTACTTGCATACTCTCCCTTACCGCCATCGCTGCCCAAGCAATAAATCTTAGAACCCATCCTGTGATAATCTAAGGCTGCTTCTTTTCTAAGCGGTACCATATCCTCTGCTGTATATCCATAATCCCGAAGTTCCAGCTTGCCTATGGTTGGATCTGGTAAGTCCTGAATATCCATTCTTGCATCATCCAGTAAATCCTCTACACTTTCCTCATCTGCTTTGCTCAATGCATCTGCCAGATTTCTTACCAGAGTCCTAACTTTCTCTTCCTCACCGATCAGATTCGCATATTCAGAAATCTGTTCTTTTACATCTGTTGGAAATTCTACGCCTCTACGCTCTGCCTGATTGATCCGTTCCTGCGTATATTCCTGCATTTTCTGTGTTTCTCTACCTGTTATCATACTTCTTGCCATATAAGTTCCTCCCGTATTCTGAAAGAAGGCATAACCCACAGAACATTCTTTCTGCTAGATTATGCCATCTTCCTTGTTTTCTTATTCCAGACCGAAGTCCCGTTTTCTATTTTCCTTGCCAGTTTCACTTTCCCGCTGACTCTTTTCTTTATAAATCTGCAGCTTCTCATGGATAGAACCTCGTGCCGGTCTTTCTTCTTTCTCTTTTGATTCCGACTGCTCTGTTTCTGTATCTTCCCGTTCATCCATATTGAGAAGTGCATTTAATTCTGACAGCCGCTCCAGTTTTTGGCTCAGTTCCTCTTCTTTTGGAAATGGCTTCCCGACTTCCTCTTTGGCATTTGTCATCTGCTCCTGAACCGTTTCCAGCCGTTGTTCTGCTTCTGCCAGTTTCTCCGGATAGCTTTCCAAAAGGTTGTTGATACGAGTGATATTTCCTAGAGCATCGGCTCCCAACCGAACTTTAGCTACCGATTCATGCTTTACAGACAGGATAAACTCTTTGCTCCAGCTGTCGAATTGGATTCTCATGTTGAATCCCTGATAGCTTCCAATGTCCATAGCTGCATCTACAGACTTAATGTCTTTGCAGACCGCCAGAAGTGCCGTACCTGCCTCTTTCTTTTCTGTGAACACTTTGCCACTGATTTCCATAGAAAACTGCTCTGGATCTGTGATTTTATGCTCAGAAAAATGAGCGATGTCTGCCTTGTAGCTGTCAATGATCTCCATCAGTTTTGCAATCTGTTGCGGAAAATTCCTTGCAATGTCATCTTCCAAACGGTACTGATTATTCATGTGGTTGGCTTTTAAAAGTTTCAACTTTGCCACGTCCACATCCAATGCCATCTTCTCTTTTACTGCCGGATTTCCGGTTGCAAGTGCTTTGACCTCTGCATAGGACAGCGCCGCTTCGTCCACATCTTCACAACTTCTGACCGGTGCTTTGCTGGTCATGATCTGGGAGATGAATTTCTGCTTGTTCTCGATTAACTGCCACATATAACTGTCGAATGTGGATTCTGTTACATACCGGAAGATATGAACCTTTTTATTATGGTTTCCCTGACGGATAATACGTCCTTCCCTCTGTTCCAAGTCAGATGGTTTCCAACCAATATCCAGATGATGCAGGGCAATCAAACGATCCTGCACATTGGTTCCTGCACCCATCTTTGCTGTTGAGCCAATCAAAAAACGAACCTGCCCGGATTTCACTTTTCCAAACAGCTCCGTCTTCTTTGCTTCTGTATTTGCATCATGAATAAAAGCAATCTCTTTTTCCGGTACACCTTTCTCCATCAGTTTTTGCTTCAAGTCATCATAAACATTGAAACTGCCATCACCTTTTGGTGTGCTCAAATCACAGAAAATCAACTGTGCGGATTTCTGTGCTGCTGTGTCTTTCCATATTTCATAGCTTTTCTTTGCACAAACTGATATTTTACTTTCTGGATTATCTGGCAATAATTCATTCACCAAACGCTGATCCAATGCTAACTTCCTTCCGTCATTGGTGATTTTTAGCATATTATCGACCGAGGCATCTACCCCGCCGTTTCTGACAACTTCTGCACGTTCTCCCAGACTTTCTACGATTTCTTTCTGTTGTTCCGTTGGTTTCAGCACCACTGTTTCATATTCCGCTTCCGGCACAGGAAGCTTTAACTGATCGGAAGTCTTGATATCTGCAATCTCCTTGAACATATTCATCAGTTCCGGAATATTATAAAACCGTGCGAATCTGGACTTTGCACGATAACCTGTTCCTTCCGGTGCAAGTTCGATACTCGTGACAACTTCTCCAAAAGTGGAAGCCCAAGAATCAAACAATCCAAGTCCCATATTTTGTAATTTGCTGTTCTGCAGATACCGCTGCATAACATATAATTCCGTCATGCTGTTGCTGATTGGTGTGCCTGTAGCAAAGGTAATGCCTTTCCCTCCGGTAATCTCATCCAGATACTGACATTTATTGAACATATCTGCGGACTTCTGTGCTTCGTTCTGTGCAATCCCGGCTACATTTCTCATTTTTGTATAAAGAAACGCATTTTTATAGCTGTGTGCTTCATCTACATACAAGTGATCCACTCCCAGTTCTTCAAACGTAACTACCTGATCTTTTTTCTCTTTCTGATTCAGTTTTTCCAGCCTTGTCTGCAGTGTCTTTCTGGTCTTTTCAATCTGTTTGACGGTATAATGTCCGCCATCCTGTTCATACCTTGCACTCTGAATTGCCATTTCCAGATCATCAATCTGCTTCCGTAACATGGCTTCCTGACGTTCATCAGAGATTGGAATACGCTCAAACTGGGAATGTCCAATGATAATAGCATCATAATTTCCCATAGCGATCCGGGCACAGAACTTCTTTCGGTTTGCCGGTTCAAAATCTTTCTTGGTTGCAACCAGGATATTGGCTCCCGGATATAACTGTAGGAATTCTGCACCCCACTGCTCCGTCAAATGGTTTGGCACGACAAAGAGATTCTTCTGTGATAATCCCAGTCTCTTACTTTCCATTGCAGCTGCTACCATTTCGTAGGTCTTACCAGCTCCTACTACGTGTGCCAGAAGTACATTGTCTCCGTAAAGCTGGTGTGCGACAGCGTTTTTCTGATGTGGGCGAAGCTCTATTTCCGGATTCATTCCAGGGAAAGTTAAATGACTGCCATCGTATTCACGGGGACGGATGCTATTAAATCGTTCATTATACATTTTTACCAGCCTCTCTCGTCTCTTCTGGTCTTTAAAAATCCAATCCTTAAATGCTGCTTTCATTGCATCCTGCTTCTGCGATGCCAGCATGGTTTCTTTCTTATTGAGGACACGGATTTCATCACCATTCTCATTGACACTCTTATCATAGATGCGTACATCTTTCAGGTTCAGGGTATCTTCCAGAATCTTATAGGCATTTGCTCTCTCAGTTCCATACGTTGCATAGGCAAACGCATTTCTTGGACTGTCGGCATTCTTTCCTGTAATCCTCCACTCACCATTTACCTCAGAGAATTTTACCTGTATTTCCTTCTGTGCAAGATACCATGGCGTATGAAGCAGTTCTACCATAAAATCCTGATAATCCGAAGGTTCAATCCATGTGGCTCCAACACGCACCTCAATCTCAGATGCTTCCAGATTTCTCGGCTGAACTGCCTCTAAAGCACGGACATTCGGTGTGAATTCCGGGTGACTCTCGGCAAAGGTTCTCGCAGTGTTTAATTTATCCCTGACATTTCCAGATAAATACTCATCTCCACTCTCCCACTGGTCTGTCAGTGGATTCTTAAAGATAACTCCAACCAGTTCCTCCGTGATTTTTTCTTCGGTCTTTCCAGTCAGCTGTGCCATATAGGTCAGATCCACCTTTGCTCTTTCATTCAAAGATAATGCTAACGCTTCTGTCGCTGTTTCTACGCTGGTTACTGCTACTGCCTTTTTGATAGTTCGTTTTGTAAACATATCTGCTTTTCGCTTCAATGTTCCATCTTCGTTCAGATCTTCCAGAGAACACAATAGGCAATAAGAAGAGTCAGCAGAAAACGCCCGTTTGTTGGCATTACTTCCAATGACTCCATACTTTGCCGTGTAGGTATCATATACCTGATTTAGTTTCTCCTGCTGTTTCCGGATTTCTTCGTCTGTGACGGATTCCTCCATCTGCATGGCGATCAACTCACGAACAGTATCACGAATTGCAACCATGCCTTTCACACGTTCTGCAGTGGCGGCAGGCATTTTCACCTGATTCATCAAAGAGTTGACACGGTAATATACCTGATCATCTACCACCGTATAACTGTAATTTCGCACATTTGGATCTGCTGGAATACTCTCTGGCATCTCATCCAGTTCTGTCTCCACATCTACTGCCGGTGCCATACTTCCCTTGATGTGTTTTACAGCTTCTTGTAACTGTAATTCCAGATCAGCTCCTTCCATTGGAGCACAGGTTGTTTCCATACCATACGGACCGGACACTTCTTTCATCTCACCCAGAATCATTTCCGGATGCTGAACAAAATACTGATTGACCGTAATTCCATTGACATCACTATCCAGATTTATCCATTCCGGCATTTCTTTCGTAAGGCTTTCCCTCTTTTGGAAAAACAAGATATCAGCACTGACTTCTGTTCCTGCATTTGCCTTAAAAGCTGTGTTCGGCAGTCGGATTGCGCCCAGCAGGTCTGCACGCTCTGCCAGATATTTCCGAACTTCCGGTGATGCTTTATCCATGGTTCCCTTTGTTGTGATCAGCGCAGCCACGCCGCCTGGACGTAACTGATCTATAGTCTTGGCAAGAAAGTAATCATGAATCATGAAATTGTAGCGATCATACTGACGGTCATTGACCTTGTATGCACCAAATGGCACATTTCCAATCGCCACATCAAAAAAATCATTAGGATAATCTGTCTTCTCAAACCCTTTAATCTGAATATTGGCATCTGGATAGAGCAACTTTGCAATTCTACCACTGATGCTGTCCAGTTCCACACCATAGAGTTTGGACTGGTTTAGATTCTCCGGAAGCATTCCAAAGAAGTTCCCGACTCCCATAGACGGCTCCAGAATATTTCCTTTTGTAAATCCCAGATTCTCCAACACCTGATACATACTTTCAATCACAATCGGCTGTGTATAATGAGCATTTAAGGTGGAAGCTCTGGCTGCAGCATATTCCTCTGGTGTAAGAACCGTCTTTAATTCCAGATATTCTGTCTCCCATGCAGCTTTTGTCTCATCAAATGCATCTGCAAGACCTCCCCAGCCAACGTACCTGGATAAAATTTCCTGTTCTTCCGGTGTTGCATTGCGATTCTCATCCTCACATTTCTTTAACAACTGGATAGCCCTGATATTGGCACGGAACTTTTCTTTTGCTGTACCCTGTCCAAGCTCATCATCTGTGATGCGGAAGTTCGTTGCTGGAATCGGTTCTGATATTCCGTTAATCTCTTCCAAAGATTCTTTTTCTTCCGATACCTCAACTTCTCCAGATAATTCTTTTTCTTTTTTATCATAATCTGTCCACACACGTTGAGAAATAGCAGTAAAATATGAGGACTCTTCCTCCATAATCTCTTCCTTGATTTCCCGTAATTCATCTAAGGTATCCGCATTTACTGTTTTGTTGTGATAATGATAATAAAGTACTTCTTGTCCGAGTTTTACATCCAGACGTTCCAATTCTTGTGTTGACATTCGATTCCAAATATCATCTTTTTCCGTATGAATCGTGAAACCTTCTCCATCATCATGATATTCTAATGTGTATTGAAGTCGATTCGCTTCTCCATTAACTTTGCAATCAAAATCATGGATTTTTGTTCTGGTACCGGACATATATTCTGAATCAACTAATCGCAAATCAGTTATATCTTCCGCTGTCAAAGTATCCTGCTCCAGCTGTTCTCCTAACATCTGCTGTGCTTCTTCCAAATCTGCCAGTCTTTGTGCTTCTTGTCGTTCTTCGTACTTTTCCATTTCTTCCGGTGACAAATAATCATCTGTGCGGATTAACTGGCGAACACGTTCTGCAACTTTGTTCCACTTTAATAAAACTTCTACCTCTGGACTGCCAATTTTCCCTTTTGCAAGTTTTAATCCTTTTGCATCATGGGATGCGTCGGAAGCATCTGCTCCTGGTATTCCGGGTGAAGAACCACCTGTTCCATACTCCTTTTTCAGGAACTCAGCTGCATCTTTCATATCATGATGTTCCATGAAATACTCATAGATTCGGTTACGTCCTCCTGCAGTAATGCCGCCTCTTCTTAACACTGCGTCAATTTCATCCTGTGTGATAAAGGATAGTGCCGGTCGCTCTACCTTGAATTGCTGATCCACCCAGGAACGCTCCCTCTGGAGATCTTTATAGCGCTGGAAATATTCCGGATTGTGCTGGATTTCCCAACGATGGTAATCTTCTGGATTCTTTTCCATATCTTCCTGAAGCCATTCAAAACGATAGGCTGTCGCAGCTGCTTCTTCCGAATCTGTCCAAGCCGCCCCAACTACATCCTGCCAGTCAGAATAAGACAACCGTTCTTCTCTGTTTCTGCTCGTATCACGGAAATGAAGTGCCAGAAGATCTGTCATTTCCTTCTGTTCCTGCTCGATAGCATTATTGGAGATAAGATTATCAACATAATTTCCCTCCTCATACATATCCCGAATCCTGTCAGCAGCTTCTTCCCACGTAACGATACGGTCAAAGTTTCTTCTTGCAGAGTCGCCTCGTCGGATACGGATACCATCGTTGTCGTACCAGATACTGATTTTCTGACCATCTATGGTAAATCCTTTTCCTCCAGTACCATATTCCTCTTTCAAGAAGCTTTGCATTTCTTCATTATCCAAACCTTCGATCAATCTTGCAGTAATGTGAAACAGTGTATTTTTCTGTCCGCTTCCTGTTCGGAGAATATCGTCTACCACTTCATCAGAAATAAGAAAAGCGGCTGGCTGTTCTAATGCAGCTGCCGCTTTCC
>UQCM01000092.1 GCA_900539525.1 uncultured Blautia sp. | reverse complement strand
TTCTCAACCTTCTTTCTCGGAATTCCTTATATTTGTATTATACAAGAAGCTCCTTCTTTACAATGACCGACCATCCATCTACAGTTGCCAGCACGATTCGATCCTTTCCTTTGATTGGCTGAAGCTTTGATATCTTTTTAATACTTGCCAGCTTTCTGCTCATTCTCCTCTCTCCTCTCTCAATATCTTTTTCTCCTCATGATCCTTAGACTCTTAATGATCTTTATAATCTTCAGGATCCTCATAATACTCATGATTTTTAATAATCTTCACATATCCATTTCATCCTGATGATCTGATGATATCCCGCCCCCTGTTCATGCATTCTTTCAGCGTAACCGCATCATACTATATACGCCCCTGGCTGTATAGATGTGCACACTGCTTTCTACGGATATATGCGGATGAAACGGAAAATGGAGCATTCTATGAAATGCTCCACCTTCTTCTTATTCCAAATTCCGCATGACCCGTTCAAAAATCCTGAAGTTTCTGTCATCTTCCGGCGGATTTTACTTCATCCTTCTCCAATACAAGCTTCTGATTCTCCACAGAATTCCTGATTGCACTGACTAATCCTTCGGCCCAGACGTTCCAGCATTTCTTTACGATAACAGTTCTCATCCTGAAGAAACTCCTTCCGGTATTTCCCGGCACGTTTTCCGGCTTCCTCCCTTGATATCATGTACTGTGATAATTCCATAAACCCTTCCTCCAGTGTATTGTGATAGAATTCTTCCAGAGTTTCCAGGCAGATTGCACACAACATACAGGGTAATGAAACACCTGCTGCAAAAACACAGCCTCCATCCAGGTTAATCGCATTTTTCCGATAATTGATCAACCCCGGTCTCGGAGTACTCTTATCTCCACGCAGAAAATCTAAATCAAAGGTGGGCGTATGTCCGTGTACTATAATATCCTCCGTCACCAGATTACCTTCATAGCACCGCATCCATATATTTTTAAACTGCTGTGCTTTTCTGGACGTTTCGTGAAAATCATACCAGGCATGAACGATTTTATAAGTAACCTGACTGCTTCCGTTTGTCACAGTCAACGTTCTGGCATAGGGCAGGCTGCGAAAGAACTTCATGATCTGCTCCAGCTTTTCCACTTCCATACACTTATGCCGCTCCAGCCACAGAGAAAAATCATAATTCGTTTCCGGCATCTCTTCTCCCGTCCCCGCATATCCCCCGCGCTTTTTCCATTCCGTCCATACCTCATACCATTCCAGAGCCATCTGCTCATGATTCCCCCGGACACTCTGATACTTACCATCAAGTGTGATATGCTCCATTGCCCACTCCAGCACATCCCATACCTTTTTTCCTCTGTCAATCAAATCTCCCACAAAGATATACCGGGCATCCTTATCCTGCGCTTCTATTATCTGAAGCAAGTCCATCAATTCATCGTAACAGCCATGAACATCTCCAATCACATAGTGCATATTCTACCACCTGCTTCTCATCCGACATATGATACCATACGATCTGCCTTGCCAATCAAGACTATCGGCTATGCAATCTGATAACCAATTTTCTTCTGTCGTTTCCTGTCAAATCGCCTTCTATTCCATCATTTTTCAGTTCTGTCCAAAAGCAATGCAAGTCGCAGAGACAGGATTCGAACCTGCGTTGCAGGGCGTATGAAGCCCGGCTGGAACCATCTCCAGTCCACTCTGCGAATTTGTTTAAAATTGTAAAAGTTAGAAAATTGCCTGCAGTACAGCCATGAGGATTACTTCCTGCCAACCGGTTTAACGCAAAACCTGATTCATGGATTTCGGCACATCTCTATGCCTGTACAAAAGTTTTCCAGTGACACATCACCATTCACCGTCATAACAATTCACTGTTAAGGAATCACAAAGGAACAAAGATGAAAAAGTGTTTATCAGTTCTCCAAAGGTATCATGCACTACCTCTCTCACTTATCTTGTTAGAAACAGGATTCGAACCTGTGACAGCATGGTTTTCAGCCTTGCGCTCTATCCCCTGAGCTATTCTTATAAGTGTCGTTCCAATTATAATACCAGAACATCATTGTAACTTAACCCTGTTACAGGGAAACCGGGTTTGAAATTTTCATACTGCAGGCAAACATTCATCAGATCTCAATAAATGTTGTTGCGTTTGATACCTTGATCTGTGTGTCCAGTTCGGCAAGGAGCTTATTCTTCTTTTCCTGAAGCTGTTCGATCTTTTTTGTAATATCCAGCGGGTCTACTAATTCTGTTGTATTCTCTCTTACATATGCATCGACCACATCAAGAGGCTTTGCATCCCTGTTCTTCGAATCTTTACCAAGAATACTCAGGCGCATGCCCTCCGCTGTAGATTCCAGCTGTCTGTTCTTTGCAGCGATCAAAGCAATGCGGTTGTTCAATTCTGACGTCATTTTTTCGCATAATCTGGTTTCAAAATCAGCTTTTTCATTGTAACTTCCGTTACATCTCATCCGGCTTCGGAGTGAAATCGCTCCGGCTACTGAAAAAGTTCCATAAGAAGTTTCGATGGTTGTAGCTGCATTGGAAGCCACGATGGCTGCATCAATTTTCTGAAACCTGTCAATCAGATCCATGATCTGCTGGTAAGAAGCTCCCGCTTCTTTTGAAAACTCATCCCTTGTCACCCGTTTTTCGAAGACCTTCTCCTCATTTTTCTTAACAGTGTCTACAAAATTCGCCTTAGCGATTTTATCTGAAATCTTTTTGACAAGAAGATCTCTTTCATCAAGCGCCTGTGTTACTAACATTTTTTCTGACATTGTAAAATCCTCCCTTCCAATCAGCTTTTATCTAAGTCTGATTATAAGAGAGGATTTCACTTTTGTCATTCAACCTGTAGTATAAACATCTTTCTTGTTACTGTTTTCCGCCAGCTTTACCTGCTTCCCCCGGTCGATAAAATCCCCCACAAAAATATAGCGTGCATCCTTATCCTTAGCCTCGATTTTCTGAAGCAACAACATCAGTTCATCGTAACATCCATGGACATCTCCAATTACATAATGCATATTTTGCCCCCTTGTCTGATAGATCATACCATCTGCCTTGCCGGCTAAGACTATCGGCTATGCAATCTGGTATAATTTCCACGTTCGTCTATACCACCACATTTTAAATCACGTTCATATTTCTCACGCTCTTTCGCAAGCTTACGCTCGTATTCTGCTTTCTCTTCTTCTGATAAGACTATTTTTTTACTGCTGTACACTTTCACTTTATTCTTCTTAGCCATGTTTACACAACTTTTGTACTCAAATCAGTATCGGAAACGGGATTCGAACCTGTGTCACTAATATTTTCTGCCAAAAGTAAAATCCTCCCTTCTAATCAGCTGTTATATATGTCTGATTATAACGGAGGATTTTACTTTTTACATTATACTCATAGTATAATAACGTTCCTAACTGCCCCACTCTCTTCTTAACACGATAAATATACGATATCAAAATCAAAGTTTTCCTGGTACTCTGACATCTTCACTTCCTGCCGGCGCTTCCTTTCTTTTCTCCTTCCAGTATCTTATTGAACTGTGACAGGAACGCGAGCGTGGTGACCAGGGCGGCCAGGATGTCGCTGACCGGTTCCGCCAGAAATACAGCAAACACTTTATTTTCTATAAACTGCGGCAGCAGGAAGATCAGCGGGATCAGAAGTACGATTTTCCTCAAACATGCCAACAGCAGTGTGATCTTCGCCTGTCCAAGTGCCATGAAGGTCTGCTGGCAGCTGATCTGGAAGCCCAGGGAGAAGATGCCTGCCATATAGATACGCAGTGCCCGGGTGGTATAGGACACCAAGGATGCGTCACTGGTAAACATACCGGAAAACAACTGCGGCAGAAGCATGATCAGACCCCATCCGGAGCAGGAAAAGATGACACAGACTGCCAGCTGTGTATAGAATGCTTTCTTCACACGCTCTCTGTTGTCTGCGCCAAAATTGTAGCTGATGATCGGCTGTCCGCCCTGACAGATGCCCTGCAGCGGCAGGAGCACCAGCTGGCTCACACTTGTGATGATCGTCATGGCTCCCACTGCGAGATCTCCGCCGTAGCGGGATAAGCTGGATGTAAAGCTGATGGACAGCAGGCTTTCTGTAGACAGCATGACAAAGCTGGAAATCCCCAGTGCAAGGCATGGAAGGATGATTTTTCTTTCCAGCTTCAGATTGCATGCTCTCAGATGCAGGATCGTGCGTTTCCCGGTCAGGAACCGCAGAATCCACAGAGCTCCCACCGCCTGGCTGAGCACGGTCGCCAGCGCCGCACCACGGACACCCATCTGAAATACAAAAATAAAGATCGGGTCCAGCAGAATGTTGATGACTGCGCCGATGACTGTGGTCATCATACTGATCTTTGCAAAGCCCTGGGTTGTGATAAAGGGATTCATTCCCATTACGATCAGTACAAAGATGCTTCCCAGAATATAGATTCTGGCATATTCTACCGCATAGGGAAGGGTGGTATCACTGCCGCCGAACATACGCAGCAGCCCCGGAGCTCCCAGATAGAAACCAACGGTGAGAACGGCTGCAAAAAACAAAATTACGGAAAAGCAGTTTCCCAGAATCCTTTCTGCTGTAGCATTGTCCTTTTTCCCCATGCAGATCGCAGCGCGGGGTGCACCGCCGGATCCGGCCAGCATGGCAAATGCATTCAGAAGCATTAAAAGTGGGGTAAACAGGCCGACGCCTGTCAATGCGGATGCGCCAATCTCCGGTATATGCCCGATATAGATCCGGTCCACGATATTATATAGAAGATTTACAATCTGGGCTACGACAGCCGGTATCGCCAGCTGCGCCAGCAAACGCGGAATGCTTCCCGATCCCATATCCTGTGTTTTTTTCTGTTTTTCTGATTTCATCTGGTGGTTCCTCCTGTCTTATACCGTGATCTCGATCAGGTTTCCTTCGATTCCAATGATACAGCTTTCGTAGTATCCGTCTCCCGTAACTCTCGGGCCGCTGACTGTCTCATAGCCGTCTCTTCTTAAGCGTTCTGTCAGCTCATCAACTTTTTCCCTGCTTCCCACGGAGATGGCCAGATGAATATATCCCGTCCTTTGCAGTGTCTTCTTTTCATCCTCCATCTGCGGTCTGGTCATGAGCTCCAGTCTGGCGCCATCATCAAAGCTCAGGAAGATAGAACGGAAATCTGTCTTTTTATTGTGATACACCCCGGAAGCGGAGGCACTGAAATAGTTTTCAAAAAATTCTGCGGCCGCCTCCAGGTCATTGACATACATTGCGATATGTTCGATTTTCATTTTGTTTCTCCATGAATGAGAAAGCCGTAAAACACAGAGTTTGATCGGCTTTCTCTTGTTATCTTTACCTATGATGTTTAAATTGATTCAGGTGTCAAAAATCATGACCTTGTGACCCTGGCATCATCATATGAGTTGTCCGACAAATGAGCCTTACGGGATCCCATAGACATAAAAATACATGCAAGCATGTATTTTATGTCCATTTGTCCCTTGGCTCATCCTATTACAGTGTTTCAAAGATCTGTGCCCCTCTGTGCCGGATCCAGCGCATCATAATAGCGCTGCCCGCAGCCAGCAGCAGTGCTGCCAGGAGCAGATATACTGCAGGCGGAAGGATTTCCGCCAACAGCACATACAGTCCTCCCAGAGCCAGAACAATCACCCATCCGCCAAACAGCGCGATCATCACGCACATGCTCTGTTTGATCGGAACGACCTCATTGGTCCAGGTCAGATTGGGCATCTTCAGGTTCAGGCACAGTCCGAGCAGTGCCATGAACAAAACATATATTACCAGCACCACAGGTATCAGTATGGCAAATACAGGGGGCGGAGCCAGCACAAACTCCACACTGGCAGTCAGTATGACCGCCGGGATCAGCGTAAGGATCAGATGCAGCTTCAGCTTTGCCATCAGCACCTGACGTCCGGATACCGGGAAGGACTGGAGCAGCCAGAGATTCTTTCCTTCCAGGGAAACGGAAGGTGCCGTGATATCATTCATGGTCGTAAACATACACAGGGCTGCCGCTGCCAGAAGCATCAGCATCTCCTCATACCCTTCAAAGACCATAGCGACCACTTCTTTTACCATATCCGCTTTGATCAGGAGGGCAATGGCTGATACCACCATGAGCACGATACCCAGACCGCAGTTCAGCATATAATTGGGACTTCCGAGAAAACGACGGAACTCTTTTCCAAGCAGAGCGTTTTCCACAGATCGTGCTTCCAGGCGGCGTTCTTTGTACTTCACCTTTGCTTCGCCGCGGTTGGTGGTTACGATCTTCAAATAGGTCTTCGACAGGATCACATATACAACAGCAAACAGTGCCAGTATCTCTCCCGCCAGGATCAGCAGTGACACCGGATTTCCCTGTGCAGCCATTCCCATATGGTACAGCGGTGAAAAACGTCCTCTGATAAACGCTCCCGCTTCCTGAGGGCGGGCAATGATATCCTGCAGCATTCCGGCTGCCCGGATATACAAATAGTAGTAAGCGGAAATAAACAGCAGTGACAGTGCCACAGTGATCATGCTTTTATGCTTCACCCTGCTGCTGATCATCGCCACACCCCATCCGAGTACTACGCAAAGTGTCAGGATAAACACGGACAGCAGGAATGTCACAAGGACAGAACTGATCACGGTACCGAACCCTGCCCCGGCAGTGATATAATACTCGATCAGAACCGGGATCATCACCAGTAGTTCATACATCAGCCCCATGGCATAGACACCGGCCATCCGCACAGGGAGCAGTTTTGCGGGCGGGATGGGCATAGCCATCAGGAATTCGTTGTCCTTCGCGGTATAGAGGCTGGTGTAGGTACTGAAGATACTTCCAAAGGCACCCATGATGACGCCGAGAAGTCCCATCAGTGCAAAATACATCCATCCCATTCCGGCCTGTACCAGCGGTGCACACAGGGAAGCCGACAGTGTGTAAAACATGAAGCCCAGCATCACAAACAGAAGCACATAAAATATCACATAAAGCACCAGCTTACTGCCCGTCCGCTTCTGATTCTTTTTTCTGTCCTGCCATAGAAAAGAAAACAGCTCCATCATCTGTTTCTTTAATAATGTCTTAATCATGGTCATCCTCCAGTTCCAGAAATACGTGTTCAAGGGATGCGTCTCCTCTGACTTCCTCCATCGTTCCGGACTTCACAAGTTTTCCTCCCCTGATGATCGCCACCTTGTCACAGAGCTTTTCCGCCACCTCCAGCACATGGGTGGAGAAGAAGATGGCACCACCCTTCTCGCAGATCTTCCTCATCAGCTCTTTTAAGATATGGGATGCCTTTGGATCCAGGCCGACGAAGGGTTCATCCATAATGATTAGTTTTGGATCGTGGATCAATGCAGAAATGACTGCCAGCTTCTGTTTCATACCATGGGAATAGGCGGACACCGGCTGTGCCAGATCCGATGTCAGCTCAAAGGCATCCGCATATTCCCGGATACGCCTCTGGCGGTCATCTGCGCTGACCCCGAAAATGTCTGCTACAAAGTTCAGAAACTGGATGCCCGTCATGAATTCGTAAAGATCCGGATTGTCCGGAATATAGGCAAGCTTTGCCTTGCATTCCAGCGGTTTCTCCCGGATGGAGATCCCGTCCACGTAAATCTCTCCACGGTCAAACTGCAGGATCCCGCAGCAGGATTTGATCGTTGTAGTCTTTCCTGCACCATTATGTCCGATAAAGCCGTAGATTTCTCCCGGACATATATGCAAAGACAGATCATCCACCGCCTTCTTGTCTCCATATGTTTTTGTCAGGTGCTCAATTCTCAGCATATTTTTTCTCCTTTTTTCTTTCTATTAGTAATTATTCAGAGTCCATTCGCAAAATCGCCTCTGCGAGGCTTTCCTTTTGCTCATGTA
>UQCM01000091.1 GCA_900539525.1 uncultured Blautia sp. | reverse complement strand
AAAATTTGCCTCCGGTGAGCAAGCTCCCCACGGCAAATATTTATAAATCTGCATGACTCTGAACAATTACAAAAAAGAAGTACGGGAAAGGAATCTCCTTATCACTCCGTACTTCTTCTGTCTGCTACGTATTCTATTTCATATTCTGTTTCGTAACTGTTAAGAGCCCATTCATAAAACCGCCTCTCCCGGACCTTTCTTTTACTCATGTATGGCTCTGAACAGTTGCTCTGTTTCCATTACTTTCCGCTTAAATACTGCTCGATCCCCTGCATCGCTTCCTTTTCATCTGCGCCTTCTGCCGAAATCGTGACACTCTCGCCCTCATTGAGACCCAGGGTCATCATTCCCATGATACTCTTTGCATTCACACGTTTCTCATCCGACTCTACATATACCGCACTTTCATACTGACTTGCTACCTGAACCAGAACTGCTACAGGCCTTGCTTCCAGCCCGTTCGGTATCTTCACTGTGATAGATTTTTTAATCATAATCATTCTCCTCCTTCATTTCCCCGCAATTCCTCCGCGAGTGTGCTTAATTTTCTTAGTCTATGATTAACACCGGATTTACCTACCTGTGGGGTAAGCATCATTCCAAGCTCCTTCAAAGCCGCATCAGGATGTTCGAGGCGAAGCTCTGCAATCTCGGCCAGTGCCTCAGGGAGACTCTCAAAACCTATTCTTGATCTGATATAGCTGATATCCTCAATCTGCTTCACAGCAGCATTCACGGTTTTGTGAATATTTGCCGTTTCACAATTCACTTTCCTGTTTACGGAATTTCTCATTTCCTTCAGAATTCGCACATTTTCAAGATTCATCAGGGCCACATGTGCCTCCATCACATTCAGGATGTCCACGATCTGGGATCCCTCCTTTATGTAAACCACATGATACTTCTTCCTTCGTACAATCTTTGCGTCCATCTCAAAGCTGTTGATAATATCACGAAGCTGCTCTGCTTTTTCTTCCGTAGCACAGGCAATCTCAAAATGATAGGATTTCTGCGGGTCACTGATAGACCCGGCCGAAAGAAAAGCGCCTCTTATGAATGCACGTTTGCAGCATGACCGCTGAATCACCAGATTGTCGCAGATGGAAAGATTCTCACGTATTTCTCCATCTGTCCCGATCAGCTTTGCTGCCTGAAGAACCCTCACAGCATCCTCATGATTTCTGATCATCACAAGATAGGTGCGTGTCTTCTTTAAATGTACATTCTGTTTTATGGAAACATCCGTCTCTATATTAAAGGTTTTTTTCAATAATGTAAAGTACTTTCTTGCCACAGATAGATTTTCTGTCTGAATCCGCAGACAGTACTTTTCGTCTATGGAAATAGAAATATGTCCGCACATACTGATGATTGCGGCAATTTCTGCTATCCGGCAGTGCCTTGCCGTACACAGCTGTCTGGACAGCTCTTCTTTAACATCGCCTGAAAACGACATGGGAGTTTCCAACCTTTCTGTTTTTACCGTGCAAGATCTCTGTGTTCGATCTTCGTACCATATTCCCTTTGCTGTTCCAGTTCCTCATACAGCCTGTTCGCCAGAGTTACCGAGCGGTGTTTCCCACCCGTACAACCTATACCGATCACCAGCTGATTCTTTCCCTCGATCACATAGTTGGGGATCAGAAACTTCACCATGTCGATCAGCTTGTCCAGAAACTGATGCGCCAGTTCAAAACCCATCACATACTCCTGAACCTCAGCATCATTTCCTGTCTTGCTCCTGAGTCCCTCCACATAAAAAGGATTCGGAAGAAAGCGCACGTCAAACACCAGATCACAGTCAGCCGGAATCCCATACTTGAACCCGAAAGAAAGAACAGTAATTACCAGATTCTTAAACTCCTGGTTCCGGACAAAGATCTTGTCCAGCGCCTGGTTCAGCTCCCTGGTCAGAAGCTTGCTGGTATCCATGATATAATCTGCATGCTTTTTTAAAAACAGCAGCTTCTCCCGTTCCAGAGCAATCCCTCTGTCCACTCTTCCATCTCTGGCCAGCGGATGACTGCGCCTCGTTTCCTTGTAACGCTTTACCAGTACGCTGTCCGAAGCTTCCATGTAGAGAACCTCATAGCAAAAACCCTCCATGGCAATTTCCTCTAATACCGCCTCCAGCTCTCCAAGCCCCTGCCCGCTTCGGATGTCCACTCCCAGAGCCACCCTGTCAATCTCGCTTCCAGGGTCGCAGGCCAGTTCTGCAAACTTTTTCAGAAGGGGAACCGGAAGATTGTCGACACAGAAATATCCCATATCCTCCAGCATCTTCAGTGCCGTACTCTTACCTGCTCCCGACATCCCGGTTACAATTACAAATCTCATGTAAAATCTCCTAACATCTTCACTTCCGGCTCAAGCCTGACACCGGAATGTGCCTCTACACGCCGGGTAACCTCCTCCATCAGCTCCCGGACCTGCTCTGCTGTCGCCTCTCCTTTGTTGATCACAAAACCACAGTGCTTTTCTGACACCTGTGCATCTCCTACAGAAAAACCGCAGAGTCCCGCATCCATGATCAGCTTGCCGGCAAAATATCCTTCCGGTCTTTTAAACGTACTTCCGGCACTTGGATACTCCAGCGGCTGCTTACTGATGCGCTTCTCCTTTAACTCTTCCATACGTGCGGCAATTTCCTCATGGCTTCCACTGCGAAGCTGCAGTCTGGCCTCCAGAACGATATACCCCATCTGAGCAATGATACTGGTCCGGTATCCCATGGCCAGTTCCTCCCGTTTTAAGGTCAGGATCTCCCCTTCCTGTGACAGGACAGTCACTTCCTCCAGTACATCCTTCATCTCTCCGCCATAGGCCCCGGCATTCATCACTGCCGCTCCGCCCAGCGTCCCCGGAATTCCCGATGCAAACTCAAATCCCGCAAGCCCGTATTCCAGTGCTTTCTTTGCAATCTTCGACAAAAGGGCACCTGCCCGCGCGGTGATGCAGGTTCCTTCCACACGGATATCATTAAAATTCTTAAAGATCTGTATGATCACACCACGATAGCCCCGGTCACTGACCAGAAGATTGCTCCCGTTTCCAAGGATATAAAACGGGATCTTATTCTCCCGGCATGCCTCGATCACCTGCACGATCTCATCTTTACTGTGCGGAGTCACATAATAATCGGCAGCTCCGCCAATTCGGAAAGTCGTATGCTTTTTCATGGGTTCATCCGTATCTACGTTGTCACTGCCCACAATACTGCACATCTGATTCCAAAATTCCTGATTCACTTCTTTTCTCCTTTATAAAGCGGACCTTCACATTCGTAACTGTTCAGAGTCCATTCGCAAAACCGCCTCTGCGAGGCTTTCCTTTTGCTTTACTACATGCTTTGTAACTATTAACTGTTTCAACTCACAGCCGGTTCTTTCATGGAATCTTACCATATCGAAAAACCGGTCCGTTTCCAGACATCTACCATCATACAACAAAAAACTGGTCTGTTCAAGCATTGTGACGGATTATTGTTACTGTTCACTCCGTGACCAGTAACACGCTTCGCGATGCACAGATATGATGCATTCTGCATCATATCGCGCTACTACTCTCGGATTTTCTGTGACTTTCGCTACGCTACACTCACAGAAAACACCTCGAACTGTCAGACGTGTGAACTGTAACGATAATTCCGCTATCTCTGATCGCTGCTACGATTTCCTCCATGACAGATACCGGCTCTACCAGTGCAAAACGCACAAATCCTTCTCCCAGAGAACCGAAACTGCTGCCCGGAACACAGATAACTCCTGCCTTTTCCATTAGTTCCATGCAGAACGTACCCGAATCCTCATAGCCTTTCGGCAGCGGTGCCCACACAAACATCGTTCCCTGGCTGTCCGGAACGTCCCATCCGATCTCCCTCAGTCCGCCGCAGAGTGCTTTCATTCTGGCTTCATATTCCTGACACTGGGCTTTTACGCCGTCCATAGGACCGGTCAGCGCTGCAGCCGCTCCGTATTGTACGGGCAGGAACACCCCATAATCAATCTGGGTACGCACCGCCCGGAAGGTTTCTACGATGTCTCTGTTTCCGACAACGAATGAGATTCTGGCTCCCGTCAGATTATAGGACTTGGAAAGAGAGTAGAATTCTACTCCTGTCTCCTTTGCCCCTTCATAGGAGAGGAAGGATTTTCCGGTTCTTCCTCCGTAGATAATATCAGAGTATGCATTGTCATGCAGAATGATGATATGATATTTTTTTGCGAAAGCGATCAGTTCCTGATAAAACCTGTCATCCGCCACTGCACATACCGGATTCAGCGGATAAGATACCAGCATGAATCTTGCCTTTCTGGCCGTCTCCTCCGGTATATCTGTGAATACCGGCAGAAAGCCGTTCTCCCGGTACAGAGGATACTCCACTACCTTTGCGTCACAGAGTGCCGGACCGATACTGAAGATCGGATAACCCGGATTCGGCACCAGGACGATGTCCCCCGGATTACACAGTGCCCAGGCAATATGTGCCATTCCTTCCTGGGAACCATTGATCGACATGATTTCTTCCGGCAAAAGCTCCACGCCAAAACGCTGCTGATAGAAATCCTGTACCGCCTTTACCAGAAACGGTCGGTCTGTCAGGGCATATTTGTAATTCTCCGGATCCTTTGCCGCTAAAGACACAGCCTCTGTAACATGAGGGGCAGGATGAAAATCAGGGGTTCCCACAGAAAGATTATAGATCTTCCTGCCCTGCTTCATCAGCTCCTCCTTCTTCTCATTAAGTACCGCAAAAATTCCCGCCTGGAACATCTGTGATTTATCTGAAAATGTAAAGCTCATACTTTCCTCCCCGCAGTCCGGACGATTTCCCTTTTCTTCCGGCCCGTCCGCTTCGCTGTCTGTTTTCTTTCGTACCTGTCTGTTCTTCCTGTCATCTTCTTCCCTCTTTCGGACCACGGCTCCCGTTATCACAAAAAGCGCGGCGCAGATCAGGCTTATGAAGGTTCCCGGCCACAATCCCGCAGGAGTATAGTCCATGGAAATCTCATGCTCGCCTGCCTTAAGATCAATTCCTGTCAGTGCTTCACCCACGCGGAACATCTTCGCATCCTGCCCGTCCACTTTCACCTTCCATCCCTCATCATATGGAATCGTAAGCAGCAGTGTTCCTTCTTTTAAGGCTGTGACAGTCCCTCTGATCTTCCCGTCTTCCGCCACGGAAAGCTTTAGCTGCTCATCTGCCAGAAGCGCATGCATCTCTTCATAATCTGCATTGTCACACACATAGGCATTGGCCACTGCCTCCGCCTGTCCATCCTTTAAAGTCACTTTGATGGTCGCTGTGGTATCCTGTTCAAAGCAGCCCAGATCATACAGGTGATCCGTGTATTTATCATAGCTTTTTGAATAGTTCGGTGTTGTGATCTCCACCTCTTCCACTGCTTTCGGGATATCCAGATACACCTGTTTTCCTGCCGGAAGCATCACGGAATAAGTCTCCCCGTCAAAAAGAGCGATATTCTGATTATGGTAAAAGACAGGGTGATAGCCCGCAGCCAGTTCCACAAATCGGTTCTGTACATCCAGATGGGTTCCCTCCATCCCTATATCCCAGTTTTTGATATCTCTATTTACCATAAATCCCAGGGAAAGTGCTCCAGTATTCTGATACATGGCCAGAGGCTCTTCGTAATCCACTTTTTCCATCTGATAGAGAGCATCTGAGTCCGTCCTTGAAACAATGTACTTCACGCCAAAGATATCATTCACCAGCTTTGTAAGCCCGATATATCCGTTTTTGTTCGTCCGTGCCTCCATTCCCAGGCTCCTGCACAGATCCACCGTTGCTGCAGGCATCGTGGAGGAAAACAGAACCACGCCATTGCCTCCCAGGAACATATTCTCATTTCTCATCCGGTTACTGTCGATATCACTCCGGTAAAAGCTGTCATCCTGCCGTCTGGCGATCATTTTCTCATATGCTTTCTGCTCGTCCAGATAGGTGCTTCTGCCGATGGTTCCGTTCATGCATACGCCCACCACACCTGTCGCAGCCATCTCCACGACAGTCAGTGACAGAAACAGAACACGGAACGTATACTCCTGGATCTTCCTGCTCCGGTAAAGCAGCAGCACGGCACTGTAAACCGCCAGCAAAAGAATCGTCGCCGCATACACATAGGTCTCCCGGTCTCCGAAGCCTGTCCATGCACTGTATACTGCAAATCCCATCGGCGGGACACAGGCAGCCGCCACACGATACCAGGAGAGGCGTCTGAGATCTGTCATCACATCATAGCCCACCGCCAGCAGCATGGCAATATAAATAAAAGCAAACCGGTTCGGCAGTCCGTTCTGTACATGGAAGCCGTGCCAGATAAAGTTCAGTACATTGATATCAAAGCTTGCATACAGCAGTCCGATCAGCAGAAGCTTTGCAGCCCTCTCCCGTTTCGGCCGCTTCCGATCCAGCAGATACAGACATGCCAGAATCAGCGTCACCGTACCGCAGAAAGCATTGACCCCGATCTGGTCATCTGCAATATTGATCGGCTCCACAAATGCAAACTGGCTGGTAAGCTGAGACAGATTCTCCACATAAAATTTCACCGGTGACGGGAAGCTGTTCTGCGCCGACTCCGTCGTCCCCAGCCCCATAAATGCCGGAATCAGCACGACTGCCGCCATTCCCCCCGCCAGCAGGGAGTACCACGCAAAGGACCTGCAGGTACGCACAAGCTTCTTTCCGTCATACTGCTTCTCTGAAATCCACAGAACAAGAAAATACAGACAGGAAAACAGACAAAGCATAAATCCGATATAGTAATTACAGTAAAGCCCGTAAAACAGAGAAAGGCAGTAAAGATTCCCTCTCTTTTCCTTAACGATCCTCTCAATACCCTTCATCACAAGGGGCAGCATCGCAATACTGTCCAGCCACATCAGATTGAAATAATATCCGATCAGAAAGCTGCTCAGTCCAAACATCGTTCCGAAAGCAATCGGATAGTAACTCCTTCCCCTGTCTTTCTCTGCAAAATACCAGGTCATAGTCAGACCGCACAGGCCGATCTTCAGAACGATAAAAAGAGCCATCACATCCATCATATTTTCCTTCGGAAAAAGGCTCACCAGGAAATTCAACGGACTGGCCAGATAGTAGGCAATGGTAGCCCAGAAATTGTAACCAAGTCCGCCGCCAAAGGAATAGAGCAGGGAATCGGCATTTATCAGTTTTTCGTGAAATTCTGTAAAGAAGGGCAGATACTGATGCAGGGAATCAATGATCAGTACCCCCCGGTCCCCGAAAGGGAACACACCGTTTCCGGCAAAGGATGCCGCCACGGTCAGTGACGGAATCATAAAGCCCCAGAAACAGCATCTTCTCGTGATCCTCTGCACCTTCCGTTCCTGCTGCGTCAGCACCTTTTTCTCTTTTTTAAATACAAAGAGCTTACTGAACACGTAATTGAGCAGCATGACCACCACCTGAATCACCAGCTTGGCGAGCATATCATCCATACACCAGACACAGCTTAAGAAGATCACGCCGAACACTTCGATAAACATTGTTCCAAGGCGCATGCCGATAAACTGCGTGGCTTCGGCCAGCAGTGCCTTGACGGAGTCTGTACGGCTCCCGAATACGTAAAGCTTGTTTACCACATAAGCGAAAAGGATGGCAAGGACGATGGAAATGATGTTCGCTGTTGTCATCGATATGCCAAGAAGATACCTCTGCACTGCATAGGATACCAGATTGACCAGGGTGGTGCATCCGCCGAAGAAGAGGTAGCGGATTCCCTCGTTTGAAAAAAGTCGTTTGATTAATTTCTCCATGATATATGTCTCCTTGAATTACCGTCTAGTATACCGTTCTTTGCAGGAAATTTCAATCGGGTGTTTCTTAATTATTGAGAAACTGCTTGAAACAGAAATAAAATGATAAAACTTACTGATTGGATTACGCAGGACGCGTTCAGGGAAGATTCTGTTACACGCAAACCGGGGCAACACTCCGGTGAACTAACTTCCAACTACGACTAAGACGCTCAGGAAAGCCTTCGCGCCTAAGTCTGCGTAGGAAGTGGATTT
>UQCM01000090.1 GCA_900539525.1 uncultured Blautia sp. | reverse complement strand
GAAGGGACTTGGAAAAATTGATGGTATTCAGAACCTTAATCACATATGGCTCATGTACCACTTTTCCAGATTTATCTTTCATAATATTTCCATTCTTATCTTTCTTAGGTGGTCCCTTTGCTAACATCTTCCCGCACTCTTCAATCAAAGTGCCTTTCGGATCTGTAATGACCATGGAACAGTTCATCTGCATGACCGATGGTTTTACGAAAAAACGTGTCTTACCGGAACCACTGCCGCCGATGACCACTATATTTTTATTTCTTGCATACTTCGGCTGCTTCGGTCTGCTCTCCATGGTCAGTGCTTCTGTTGCTGTCAATGGAATGTTCATCCATGGATCTTCCGACATATAAGGCTTGATATCCTCTGCGGTTCCCCATCTGGCTGAACCATACTCGATGCCTTTCCGTAATTTCTTTGCGTCTGCCTGTTTCTGCCAGACCAACACTTTCAGAACAACTGCAACAACAATACCTGCTAGCAGATCTTTCCAGTTATTGCTTAACACAAAACCAGCAAAAATCCGGTCTGCGTGTTCCATTGCATATAAAAGTTTGTTCCCCATATCTTCTCCCGGACTGTTCCGGTAAAGAAAAAATGCCCGGTCTGCATAGAAAGCAGCCAGAGCATAAGGGATATTTGTAAGAACCAGCTTCTTTTTATCCAGGGCGGACAGCTTACCCCCGATTTTATTCTTCCACTTCTGCATCAGAGTTTTGCCGCTTTTCTTTTTCATCGACTCTGCTCCTGATGCCGGTTCTTTACTTTGTCCTTCGTCTTCTTTGGCATCATTGCCCGGTAAGCTGCAAGACGCTTATGAATGGAAGGCTTATTCGCTTTTTGAATCTGTTTCTGGGAAAACTCACGAAAAGCAGCATTTAGGGCATCCTGATCACGTCCCTTGAAGAATACCAGATAAACTGGAGGATCTTTGCTCTTGTCTTTTTTCAGAGCATAATTGATCCCGTATTTTCTGGCATACCGTTCAAAAGACTTGATATTTTTGTCCGTGATCTCGATATTGACCATCCCGGCATTCTGTTTTGCCAGCTCTTTTACCGTGACCTTTCCCTGTTTCGGCTGATTTTTCTGTGCTTTCTTCTCTACTGATTTCTGCTTCTGATGACGCAGATACGCAACAAGAACCTTTTTCAACAGGTCTGCTGTAATCTTAGTAGCCCGAATACAGAACGTGACCGTTTTCTGAGTTACCTCTTCCTGCATGACTTTTCCCTCCTTTCAGCGATTCAACTGCTGTCCAGATCAATAATCATGGCAATCACCCCCTTTAATGAAAAAAGAAAGATTAACCGGTAATCAGGTTCTGCACCTGTACGAGTTTTTCTGTCCCTTCTTCTTTTCTCTTATCTTCTCCACCACAATAGATGGGAACACACATTTCAAGTATTCTACTGTAAATACGCTGATGGGCAGTATCCAAATCTGTGGATTTCATTTCATTCAGTCCCAGATTCGTTGTTACGATCAGCGGAAGCATTTTACAATAACGGCTATCTATCACATTATAGACCTGCTCCAAAGCAAACTCGGAATTTCGTTCTATTCCTAAATCATCAATAATCAGCAGCGGATAATCCACAAGATTTTGTATAATCTGGTTCTTATCTGCCTGATAGCTAGTAATTTCGTTTAAGATCCTGGAAAAATTCGTCATCATAACACGTTCTCCCTGTTCCAAAAGTGCATTTGCAATACAGCCTGCAAAGAAACTTTTCCCGGTTCCAACTGGTCCCATCAAAAGCAATCCTACATTTTTTCTCTTCATATTTGTCCAGTTTTCTACATACTGCCTGGCAATTAGTGTCTTCTGGTTGCTTCCATTGTCATTTTCAAATTTCCATTCCCAGAATCTTCTTTCCCGAAGTCCGACGGATTTTCTCTGATAAAGCTGCCGCTGTGCTTCTTCCCGCTGCATCTTCTCATCAAGTTCCTGCCTGGCTTTTACCTCGCATTCACACAAACAGGACACTACATGCTCAAATCCCATCAGACTAACTTTCATCTGTTTTCTTTTTCCACAGATACCACAATGAAGACATCCCTCTTCATCCAGATAATCTGCTGTTACTTTATTTTCCATCACAGGCTTTCTCCTTCCTGAAATTCATATTTATCCATTCCTGCCCTGGCTCCATCTCGTTCTGCCCAAAGACAGATTGTTGCAAAATGATTCTGATACTCTTTTCCACTGGATTTCATATAAACAGAAAGATGATCAATCCGTTTCTGATAATCCCATGGAAATAACGTCATCAACTCCTGCAGTTCAGCTTCCGACAGAACAACATTTTTAAATCTCCCATACAGACCGAATTTTTCTTCCAAAGCGGGAGTATTGCCCTTACTCTTATCAGTATGATTCTTTTCAGTCTTATTTATCTTAGTATTACTTCCATCCAGATTCTTGCAGTCCGGACTTCTATTTTTTTGCGTTCCGGACTTCCAGTTTCTTGCAATCCGGATTTCCAATTCCTTGCAGTCCGGATTTCCAGTTTCTGGCGTTCCAGAAGCAAAGTATCTTACGGGCTTTCCTCTAATCCGTTTCACAAAATTTTTCACGTATATGACAGAGGGACGATTATTCCCCTGCCGATACCGTTCAATCAATCCAATCCCATGTACACTGTCAAGCTCATAAAGAAGCTTTGTCACTGTCGTATGCGACATTCGCAATAGTTCCTGCAATTCTGCGATCGTGTAAATGATATAGACATAACCATCACTATCAATCCATCCATTTTTCTTGGATAGGCTGATTCGATCAAGCAGAATTCCGTAAAGGAGCTTTGCGTCTGTAGACAGGCTTGCAAACTCTTTTTCTGTGAACAGAGCTTTTGGTATCCGAAAAAAAGAAAACTGGTCAGATTCTTCTGCTCTGAAATATTCAAAATCTGCCATAATATTTTCCTACTCTTCTACATCGAAATCACAATTTGCTGCACTGCCTGTACCATGACACATCTCATCAAACACAAAATTAAATGACTGAATCATTTCATCCAAATAATAATTTCTAGCCTTCTTGTTGCAAGCATACATATCACCAATAAAGCCTTCATCATTCCCCATCGCATGAACGAGGGTTTCCAGGACCTTCATAAACTTCTTTTTTGAACAGCTTTCATACTGTCTGTTCACATATTTCTGAATATCTAACACACGAGCAGGATTATTTTCATTTTCCTCCAGAATTCCAAACGCAAGATCCATGCCAAACTCATATCCATCAGCCTGAATTTGATCAATATCCATCTCGCCAAGCTCATCCTGATATCCTCTCTCTTCCATTGCAGTTAAAGACGTTTCGTATTCATCAATATATCCCATATCTGCAATTGTTTCCAAAATATCCCTGGATGCTTTCACCATCTTATCCATAATAATTTCTCTTTCAACTAACGGCATATTTGCCATAATAGTATCTAATGTCATCATTGATTTTTCCTCCTTCTCATTTTCATAAATATCGCTGATATAAAAGTGGTTCGCTTTTCCATTGTTTGGAATAATTCGCATCAGCTTTCCAGCCTTAACCAGTTCCTGTACTGCCTGATCTACTCCATATCTGGTCGTATTCAAGTCTTTTTCATTTCACTTTTCGGATAGATTACAAACAAATCCCCATTATGATCTACCCAGCCATTCTGCACTGCAAACTTCAAACGATCCAGAAATAAGCTATATAAAATCTTTGCTGTATTTGACAGATTTTTGTATTTTTCTATCTGGAACAGCACCTTTGGCACCTGCAGACAATCTACCGGCATATACTCCATCTTACTCATTAATTGTTTCCTCCTTCTGTTTGTACAGCACTTCGGCTGAAGTAATATTGATTTCCAGCATACCCACAAATACCTGATAGTACAGCAGGCATATCTGTTCATCCTCCCTTGCCAGATACAATCCTTCCAGTTCATTGGACGGATGTTTCATTCCATATACTGCCTGACAGATATCATGGATTTTCTCACATTCCACACTTCTCAGATGCATCTCCAAAGTATGGTTAAATCTCTGCCAGTCCTCCAATTTCTGATTTACTGACATCATGCACTGGAACAGTTCCGCTGCTTCACATGCTGCTGACAGCACTACATTTTTGTTATTGATACTTCCATCGGCATTTTTCATATGCCCTACCATATACGCCTGATCTACTGAAACCATCTTTTATCCTCCTCTATCTAAACGGCATTTCCTCTTCCATGCCCTCCGGTATCTCTAAAAACCCTTCCGCATCTTCTGGAAATGGTGGTCTGTCAACCATTTTTGCACCTGCAAATTCAATCCGGTTTGCATACACTTCGGTGGTATAGATCTTTTTCCCGGTATCTTTATCTTCATAATTACCCGTGACAATCTCGCCTTCCACCATGACCTTCGTTCCCTGCATCAGATAATCTCTGGCAAATTCTGCTTTCTTTGCAAAAGCCTTTACCGGAATGAAACTGACTTCATCAGAATAATTTCTTCTGACTACCAGAACAAACTTGGCAATCTTATGAAGTCCTTTTTCATTCTCCACTTCGTTGTATCCGGGATTTCTTACCAATCGCCCGGAAATAATTGTTGTATTCATTGGCTTAACCCTCCTATGCTTTCATTGATTTGTAACAGATACCGATACATGGTCCACATTTTCCATAGGCACATCCGTAACATTCATCTTTTTCCAACTCTTCCTGCTTCATTTCATCGTCAAACATTCCTAACAGCGTTGTGTAAATCTTTTTCATTGCTAGGAATTTTTCTTCTGCTTTTTCCATCTTCTCTTTGTAAAATGGGATCAGTTTACGAAGAATTGGATGGAAACGTTCATTTTCATCATCCCAGGCACAGGTTTTCATCATACAGCGTGGCTGTTTCTCATAATTGCCCAGATAATACGGGCAGAACGTACAGCCTCTTTCTTTAACAATTTCCACCGGGATTACTGGCATCTGACTTTTGATTTCCTTTGTTACATGCTTACTTTCAATTCGCTCTCTCATCTTAAAAATCCTCCAAAAATATATATTTGCAAAAGGGATTTCCCCTGAATTGCCTGATTTTTGGTACAAAAAAAGAGGCAAGCTTACGATTTTATTTTCGCAAGCCTGCCTCTTATCAAATATTCAATTATTTTCCGATGATATATCGTAAGAAAACGTATACCGCACGGATTACATACACTGGAATCATGATACTTCCAATCAAAGCTCCAATGATGACACTTAATGCAGCCATCCCAAGTGTTGCTGTTATATCCATTCCTTTTGGAATCAGGATCAGCCGCATTTTATGTATTCCAAATGGAAGTCCGGAAAGAAATATCCACCAGAACAAGTCTGTCTGTCCACTGACTTTCATGATGGTGGATACCATCCAGAACCAGAATAGCATAAATGCCAGTGGCAATATTGATTTTTTAATTACGTCTTCAATCGTCACCTTTTTTCTCCCTCTCTCTGATTCCTTCCGCCACCTCCCGATTAAGATTTGCCAATATTTTTCTAACCACAGGAGAATCCAATCGAAAGGTTTCCATATCTTTCTCAGTAAGCTCCCTTCCGTTCGCATCATATCTTCGTACAATCTTTAAAGCCATACTTTCACTTCCTTCCTGTTGATAATCCTAATGTTTTCAACAAATGTTTAAACTTCTCTCTTTTCATCCGTTTAACACGTATCTTTTCTATCTTCTTCAGATAAACTTGTATTCTACTTGCCGTATCTTCATTGCTCATTCTTTCCCCTCTCTTTCTGCCCACGATGCCAGAAGCATAAATATAATTTCTTCCATCTGATCCTTTGTATATGTCTCTGGAAAATATTGTTTCAATTTCTTCGCCGGAATCTGCACCTGAACTTTTTCAGTACTTTCATTCATGCAAATCTGGTCAATCTCTGAATACGTCAACATCTGCTCTTTTGAAATCTGCTTCAATTCCTTTGCCTGCTTCATGGACGGTACCATATTGTGATTACTCATATACTGAAATAATATCTGCTGCTCTTCAGTTCTCAAATAAGAAAGTTCAACAGCTGTGTTAAAGGGAAGCTTCTTCTCGTCTGCCAATTCTAATAGCTCTGCTACTAACTCTGTCAGATGAATATATCGAAGAATCTGTCTGGAACTATCTCCTGTATTCTGACTGACTTCTTCTGCCGCCAACTTCTTGCCAACTTGGCAAGAAGTTAAATCAGATCGTTTTCCCTGACGCTTTAACGCCTCATATTTCATTTTATAAGCAAATGCCTTTTCGCTGATCAGCAGCTCTTCTCGTTGAATGTTGGAATCTACCATAATCACCGTCGCTTCATCATCTGTAAGATCTTTGATGATAACCGGCATTTTCTCTAGTCCAGAAAGTTCACATGCTCGTTTTCGCCGATGACCAGCTACCAGCTCATAACCACCGGACTCTCTCAACCGCACAATACCAGGAACCAACACGCCATATTGTGTAATACTTTCCGCTAATTCTTCCATTTTCTTATCATCTCTTACTTGAAACGGGTGATTCGTAAATGGATGAAGACTTCCTATTGCTATCTCACTAATTCCATTGGTTGTCTCTTCGTTTGTTCCAAACAATGCATCAAGCGGCTGTAAGGAAACGGGAGTTGCTCTTTTTTTAGATGGCATCTTTCAGCACCTCCTCCGTCACTCTCCGATAAGCTTCTGTAGCTTTGCCTTTCGGATCATAAGAGAAAATACTCTGTCCTTCTCTGACTGCTTCCTTCATTCTTACAGAAAATGGAATATAATTATCGAAGATATGAATTTGACTTCCATATACATTTCTGAGAAGTTCCATATTATTCCTGGCATCATTCGTATGAGCATCGACCATCGTAAACAGAATTCCACCGACTTGCAGCTTCGGATTGATTTGCTTACGGACCTTACCGATTGTTTTTAATAACTGCTGCAATCCTTTGATTGGCAGGTAAGACGCTTCAACCGGAATTAGTACTTCATCTGATGCAGCCAGTGCATTGATTGTGATCATTCCCAATGATGGCATACAATCAATGATAATTGCATCATATTGATCCTTGATACCATATAAAATCTGTTTCAATACATATTCCCTGCTCATTGCATTTACCAACTGTACTTCCGTACCTGCCAGTCCAATGTTAGAACAGATAATGTCTATTCCTTCTGCCTGATGCCTGATATAACAGTCTGAAGGAATATCTTCATCTTTCATTACTGTATCCATAAGAGCTGTAAGTGTTTCATTACTTTCATCACAATCACGATATCCAAATCCTGCAGATACATCAGACTGTGGATCGGCATCAACGATTAACACTTTCATATTCTTTTGTGCTAATCCTACTGCTAAATTAGCTGTACATGCGGACTTTCCAGTTCCCCCTTTTTGGTTTACAATAGAAATAATTCTAGCCATTTTTCATCACCTTTCATCGTCGTCAATCAAAAAGAGGACTGAATTAGACAACCGGAATCTATATTCCGTGCGAGCTAATTCAGTCCTATAATTACAATAATTCTGTTGTTTTTACTCTTGTCTTACACAAATCCATTTCCAGTCTGGATCTGTAATAATTCATATTCTGGAATGACAGCGCTGTCTTATTTTTCCCTTTTTCAGGGAGTTAAAAATAAGGACTAAATTAGTGCAACCCCTTGTATTTACTGGAGTTTTCTAACTTGTCCTTATTATAACTCGACCATGAGGCGTAATTCTCGGTAGCTGCTCCTCATGAGTGGCATTGTATTTGTCAAGCAACCGCTTCATGACATGCTCCAGATGCATTGCTACTTTCGGCTTGCCGTCCTTGTCCAACAGCAAAAATCCCTTATAGCCATCCACTACCATTTCCTTGCGTGGTTTCTGCCTGTTTGCAATGATATTCAGCAAAGCCTCCTTTACCTCTTCTGTCATGTAAATAAAGCGGACACCATTCTCGGTCTTGGTTTTCTCCACATAGTATTTACCATTCCGGGTTCTGGTAAGCTGATGGTCCACTCTGATTTTTCGCTCCTCGAAATCCAAATCCGAAAAGGTAATTCCCATGAATTCACTAATTCGCATCCCGGTTCCAAGCAGCACGATTATCTCATCATAGTACCGACTGAAATGCTCATCTTTACGAACATATTCC
>UQCM01000089.1 GCA_900539525.1 uncultured Blautia sp. | reverse complement strand
ACGTGTCTTATATCCCCATAGCTAAAGCTAGGGGTTTTACGACACATTTGATAAAGCAATTATAAATCTGCCAGAATCCTTTTTCAAAGCTTTTTCATAGAGTTGCATGAATTGTCATTGACTTTTCGGTAATCTCCGGTTGAATACTTTACCCGTTTCCATGTATTTCTGAATGCCTGAGTAAAGTTGAGTCTATATGCCAACTCATCTTTTCACACTTTTTTCACAAATTATTAGCACTCACCTCTTGACAGTGCTAATAATTAGTGCTATAACATATATAACAAATAAAACAGATGCAACATTAAAAACTGTTGCACCAACCGCTAAGCGGCATCTCAGAACTCAGTTTTCCGCATTACGGAAACGGGCAGTTCTGTCACAATAAAAGGAGGAATGATTTATGTTACTTACAAACAGAGCTTTTGATTTATTTGATGATATGTTTAACGATCCGTTTTTCACCCGTTCTTATGAACCGGTAACTACGAGCCACATTATGAAATCTGATATCCAGGAAAATGAGAATGGTTATCTGCTGGATATCGAACTTCCGGGCTACAACAAGGAAGATGTACAGGCAGAACTGAAGGATGGCTATCTGACCATTACAGCAAATCATGAAGATAAGAAAGAAGAAAAGGACAAAAACGGAAAATTTATCCGCAAAGAGCGCTACACCGGAACCTGCAAGAGAAGCTTCTATGTAGGCGAAGAGGTTCGTCAGGAGGATATCAAGGCGGCATTCCAGAACGGCATCCTGCGTCTGGCGATTCCGAAACAGCTTCCTCAGGTGGAAAAAGAACAGCCAAAATTAATCACGATTGAATAGTGACAAAATACCATTTACCGATTTCCCATAGTTCTCAAGAAGAGAGGGCGGCTTCGCATTGGAAGCCGCCCTTTCTTTATGATCGCAAAGAACGTCGAAACGGCTTTGCAAAAAGAAACAGTCCGAAAAACACTCCATTGATCAACAGTGCCGGCAGCAGATCACTCCAGGCGACATACTGATTCTGCAGTACGTTACTGGAATAATTTCCGGAAATGACCGCTATCAGATTGTTATTTAAAAAGTGCAGGATGACCGGAACCCAGATATTCTGTGTCTTCATATAGGCATAGGCAAAAAAGATTCCCAGAGAAATACAGGTGATCTGCTGCGCCGCTGCCATGGCAGGACCTGTCTCCGTCGTGTAATAGAAAAAATCTATCGGCAGATGCCAGAGCCCCCAGACCACCCCCAGCAGTATGACTCCTGCCCGCAGTCCAAATTTTTTCTGAAGCAATGGCTGCAAATAGTATCTCCATCCATATTCCTCTCCGAAAAAGCAGAGATAAGAAAGGAAAAAATTAACCGGCAGCACGATCAGGCCGACCCATGTCATTGGTTCCTCAAAAATCATCAGAAACACGGAGAACTGTCCGGACACCGCACAGGAAACAGCCGTTCTTAAAAAATATAAGACCACAAACAGAAGCACGCAGAGCACGGAGGCTTTTCCGTTTTTCCAGCTCAGCCCGTAAGCGGCACGCCGCCTTTTCCGCGCCGCAAGAAGAAATATCCATCCCACCAGGCTTCCCACAATCACGATATACTGGCTGAGAAGGAGCCATAAGGAAACAGCTGTGCCTGACAGGATCACGAACTGATCCGGCAATGCTGCAGACAGTACAGCCAGTATCACCAGAACTGCCGTGAGAAGCAGGAAAAACCGGAAAAACCACTTCGGCATCCCATCGTCTTCTTTCCTTATCAGCAAATATCCCAGCATCACACCCGCCGCCGGATACAGCATCTGGGCAGTCGGAAAAACACTCAGATCCGTCTGCTTCCCGCATCCGTACCACATCAAAAATCCCAGCAAAAAAGTGACACCGTATGCGATAAGTATAAAAATCAACAGCCGTTTCTTCTCTGTCCCTTTATTCATAATCCACTCCTCTTTTTATTTAATGACAAACTGTACAAGTTTCATATCCTCATCAAACGCGATGGTAAACTGTATCTTCCCATTCTCATAATTTCCAATCATGACGACACCGCCGTACTCCATGCCCGTCTCCTTATTTGTGGAACCGAGTACCACCGTTTTTCCCATCTCCTGAAATTCTCCGCATTTGTCCAGATACGGGTCTGAGGCCTCGGCAAACTGCTCTTCCGTAATGCCGTTTTTCATGTTTTCATCACCCATATCGATGATTGCCTGATAATCTCTCTCGTTAAACAGCTCCACAGCCTTTTCTGCTTCCTCTTTCACCGTCTCCTCGTCAAACTTATCGGAAAGCTGATTCTGTGAACATCCCGTTAAAAAAAGTGCCGCCAGCATTCCGATTATGAACAAACCTCTTTTTCTTTTCTTCATGATTTCTCCCACCCTTTCTTTCCGCAGCTTCGCTGCGCTGCAAATTTAAGGTTCCATAGCCTTCTGCAGGGTATGGGACTCCTGCCCCGGAAACACGAGTGTAACAGAGAAGATATTTTCCTCCCGTGTCACTTCCAGTTCCCCATGGTATTTTTTCAGTGCCTGTTTCACATTCTCAAGTCCCAGTCCCTCATGCTTCCCCTTTTTCGTCTGCCCATCCCTTTCACAGCAGGAATTCCATATTTTCACGATCGTAAAATCCTGTATCTGTTCCCCCCGGATCCTGAGCCAGAAATCCTGTCTGCCCTCTCCGGCTTCCACGGCATTGTCCAGAAGATTTGCAAAAATCGTCGTAATGTCCATATCGGAAAGGAATCCCAGATGAACACCGCCCAACGAGCATTCCACCTGGTCATCGGACAGTGCTTTCAGCTTATCATTGAGTACAATATTCAGCATCCGGTTATCAGAATAAAACTTCATTCCCAAAGAATTCAGCATTTCATGAACGTCCGAAAAATAGTCCTGCGTCTTCTCTATCCGGGAAGCCTGCTCCATGGCATACATATGGTTGCGGATATCATGGATGATTTTCCGGGACTGGTTATAATTCTCTTCCAGATCCCGGTAATATTGGTGCGTCAGCGCGTTTTCCTTCTGCATCATCTCCACTTTGTGCTTCAGCTCCTGATTTGCCGCCACATCATACCAGAAGTACAGACAATAAAAATTGATCACCAGCACCATGGCGCAAAATACTATAAGGAATCCATATCCATACCTCGCAAAGAAAACTTCTCCTGATATGATAGAAATAAAAATCAACGCCATGCTGAACATAGGAACCAGTATCATTCCCCGCATCTTCAGACTGTGCCTGTCTTCCACATAACGCCTGTTGAGGATTGCCCCCAATATTATCGTAGTCAGAAACAGAAACACGTCCTTCATCAGTGTCATAATATACGCGCCGGTAGTTGCCTCCAGGTTAAAAGAAGAGGAAAGATGAATGGTACAAAAGATGGCAATTACCTGCACCGCATACATGGCCACCATATAGATCAGCTGATAAAGAAGCCCCGTCTTACTTCTGTGATAGAAAAACCACCCCACCCCCATATAGCAGGGTATCAAGATCACCATCGTCAGTATATCATTCCCGCCGAAATTCGGAAGCAATATGGAAAGAAGCGCAAAGACTCCCCATGCAATGATTTTTTCCCTCTTACATCCCTCTACTTTTTCCGGGAGCATCCGCACCATCATAACCGCGCATCCGGTAAAAACAGAAATATCCAGAAGCACGAGAAAGATACGCAACGCAATCATAGACACCTTCCCCCCTTAGCAGCTCCATCCTCCAGCCTGTCAGACAAATATGCGATCAGTTCCTGCTTCCACAGCTTCTGTTTCTTTTGTGGCAGGGGAATTTCCATGCCGTTATCCAGATAAATCTGCCCTCCCTTCACATTTTTTACATGGAGCATATTCACCACGAAGCTCTGATGGGGCATGGAAAACCCGAATTTCTTCATTCTTTCATACACATCCCCAATCCTGCTTACCATATGATACTCTTCCATCCCGGTTACGATTCGTATCCTTCTGTTCCTGTATTCAAAATAATAGATATCCTCCGGCGGCAGGCACACAATCCCTTCCACCGTACGAAAATCCAGTACCGCCATTTTCTCAGGACTTTTTACATAGCGAAAAATTTCTTCCAGCGTGTTTGCCACCTTCTTCCGGTTCACCGGTTTCAGCAGATACTGAAAGGCATGTACGGCAAACGCCCCCGCTACATAGTCACGGTAAGCTGTAAGATAAACGATCTTCACCTCCCTGTCGATTTTCCGCAGCTCTTTCCCCGTGTCAATCCCATTCATCCCCCTCATGTCAATATCCAGAAACACCGCATGGCAGGGACGATACTCGGAAAGAAGCGTTTCCCCGGAAAGAAAGCAAAGCACTTCCGCCTCCGGATTCCATTCCAGAATCAGTTTCTTAACCTGCAAAGCCACAGCTTCCTCATCATCGCAAACTGCAATTCTATACATTCCCTTCTTCCTTTCCTAAACATCCTCAGTATATATCCCCATTAAAAATAAGTAAAGATTCCCGGCGCAAACGACAGAAATCATGTACTAAATGTTACCGGTCACGACGTGAACAGTAACACTAAATGAATTCCTGTATCACAAAAAACGGGCCGGACAGCAAACGCTGCTGTCCTAACCCGCATGCATTTATCAATCTTTCGTTACAGTAAGATCCCGGATTCCGCCTCTCAGGAAATTCTGTTGTAGTTGATCAGGCATCCCTTCAGGATGATCTGTCTCTCATCGTCTGTCAGTTCACCCATCTTCAGCGTGAACTCCTTCATGGTATCTCCTACCACAAACGCCCTGATCTCTGTCTGCTTCTCCTCCACGGCCTTCCGGATGTCCGGTACAAAGAGATAATCTCCGTTTGCAAACGGGAGGTCTCCCCTGTCGATCAGGAATGGAAGCATACCCCAGTTGATCAGGTTCGAACGGTAACGCTTTGTCGCATATTCGTTGGCAATGTTTGCCCATCCGCCAAGAACCTTCTGGCAGGATGCCGCCTGCTCACGGGCAGATCCGTCACCCGGCTTTACTGCAAAGATCGTGCTTCCCACACCTGTATTCTTACTGTTCATCTCAGGGAAGGCTTCTTTGATCTTACTCCACACCGGTGAAAGCTCCGGAAGTGCCTCGCACGGACAGCTGCCTTCTTCTCTTGCCTTCTCAGCCTTCTGGACTTCTTTTGCCCTTCCTACATAAGCAGGATCCTTTCTGGACAGGGCAAACTCCGCCAGTCCCAGAGGATTGGAACGGTAGGAAGAGGTCTCACCGGAAGGAATCAGCTCATCCGTAGTGGTTACCGGATCATGGATCTCAGAAACTACCTTCAGTACCAGGTTGTCTGTCAGCTCACACATGGCCGGCCAGTCCTTGATATTCGGACCAAACTTGATCTCTACCGATGGATCTGCCACGCCGTGACTGTCAAATACACGGTTCGCATAAATACTCTTATCAAAGAAATACTTCGGATTGCTGAAGCTTGCATCAATCTCTGTCGCGGAAGTCAGATATCCCTTATTAGCTGCTGTCGCTGCGATCGAACGGGCATCCATCAGTGCTACAGAAGAGATCTGTCCGCTCTGCAGCTTGCTTCCCTCACGGTTCGGGAAGTTTCTGGTGGAATGACGGATACTGAATGCATTATTCGCAGGAGTATCACCTGCACCAAAGCATGGTCCGCAGAATGCAGTCTTTACGATCGCTCCTGTCGCCATCAGGTCTGCCAGTCTTCCGTTCCTTGCCAGCTCGACATAAACCGGTGTGCTGGCCGGATAGATACTTAAGGTAAACTCATCTGCTCCGATGCTGGCTCCCTTCAGAATATCGGCTGCCGCACAGATATTTTCAAATCCGCCGCCCGCACATCCTGCAATGATACCCTGATCCACATACAGATTTCCGTTTCTTACCTTATCCTTTAATGTGAAATCCACAGCGCCATCCAGGCTGACTAAGGCCTTCTTCTCCACATCATCCAGAATATCCATCAGATTCGCCTTCAGCTCCTCGATGGTGTATGTATTGCTCGGATGGAACGGCATGGCGATCATCGGGCGAACCTGGCTCAGATCCACATAGATCATTCCGTCATAGTAAGCCACTGCTCCCGGCTCTAATGCCTGATAATCCTCAGATCTTCCATGAATCTCATAGAATTCTTTAATCTTCTCATCATTGGTCTTCCAGATCGAGGACAGACAGGTGGTCTCTGTGGTCATAACATCCACACCGATACGGAAATCCGCACTTAATTTCTCCACACCCGGTCCAACGAATTCCATGACTTTATTGTTTACATATCCGTTTGCGAAAACAGCGCCGATGATAGCCAGAGCCACGTCCTGCGGACCTACACCCGGAACCGGCTCACCATCCATGTAGACGCCTACCACGCCCGGCATATTGATATCATAGGTCTGGGACAGCAGCTGCTTAACCAGCTCCGGACCACCCTCACCCATAGCCATCGTACCCAGGGCACCATAGCGTGTATGGGAGTCTGATCCCAGGATCATCTTACCGCCGCCTGCCAGCATCTCTCTGGCAAACTGATGAATGACTGCCTGATGAGGCGGCACATAGACACCACCGTACTTCTTCGCACATGTCAGACCAAACATATGGTCATCCTCATTGATCGTTCCGCCTACGGCACAGAGGCTGTTATGACAGTTCGTCAATACATAAGGCACCGGAAATTTCTCCAGTCCTGACGCACGCGCCGTCTGTATGATACCCACGAAGGTAATATCATGGGAGGTCAGCTTGTCAAACCTGATCTTCAGCTTATCCATATTACCGGAGGTATTATGCTCCTCTAAAATATGATAAGCGATCGTATTCTTTGCTGCCTCCGCCTTTGAAGGAATACGATCGCCCAATTTACTTTTTAATACAGCAGCTGCATCCTGCGTATCTTCCACAATTTCTGTTCCATTTACCAGATATGCACCGCCATCGTATAATTTTACCATGGTTCTATCTCCTCCTGTTTTTCTTTCCGGCTTCGTTATCTTTACGCTATTTAAGTATAAAGGCAGAGCGTGTAAAATGCAAGCACATTTTCCACGCCCCATCCCTTATCGGCATTCCAGTGTTACTGTTCACACGTTTGTCAGTTCGAGGTGTTTTCTGCGCCTTATCTCCTGACAGACTGTGCCATCCGGTGATAGGTGTGCCGGATCCCCCGGATCGCTACTCCATAGGCCATAATATTTTCCGGAAGTGCCATACCCACATATCCGGAATCCCCGATATGATGGATATCTGTCCCTGTCATCTTACATTCCAGGGCAATTCTTTTCACTGTATCGGTATCCGCTCCCTCCTGGGATGTCCCGATCGAAGTGATCGTCAGTTTTCCAAGGCTGTGTGCATAGCTGACCAGTCCCCGGATATATTCTGTCGTGATTCCCGGCACGGTCCCCGGTGCCGGCATAAGGATCACGTCCGCTCCCGCATCTGCAAACTGCCTGATATCCTCTTTTGTTATGATATTTTCTCCCCCTTCTCCGATCACCCCTGATGCATGCATCTTTCCGGCAGCGAGAACGATCTTATCTCCGATCTCCTTTGAGATCGCCCGCAGTGACGAGGTAATCGCCTCATTGCTCACTCCATTTCCCGGATTTCCCGTAAGAACGATCATATCGACTCCCATCTTCTGTGCCAGCACGGCGTTTTCCACGGTAGCATATCGTCCTTTACTCATAGCCCACAATGTCTCTGCATTTTCTGAGTTCACACGGTCATCCACCGGCTCCAGATTGATTCCCACCAGACGTCCCGTCAGACGCTTCACCTCTCTGACCGTCTCTTCCTTCTTCACCTGCGGCAGCGCCATGATCACCGGATTCTGTACATCAAACATATTGAGAAGGATCATATCCGCACCCATGGATGCCGCAAATTCCGCATTTGTCACATCCGTAAGCAGGGGAATGGTGATCCCGATGGTCTCGCTGGCCAGTACTCTGCCTTCACTCCCCGCGATCGCAGCGATCAGCTCTTCCTTCGTCAGATCCGTCAGTTCCCCGGGTGTCATATTTAAGATTCTTTTTGCCATAGTCTTTCATCCTCTCCTGTAAAAAACATCTATGCTTTTTCTATCATTTCTATTATAATGATGTTGGAGTCAAAAGCATTTGACCCCATGATGCCTTCGGATTTTTCATGCAAGCATGAAAAT
>UQCM01000088.1 GCA_900539525.1 uncultured Blautia sp. | reverse complement strand
ATGATGTCAGTGTTAATCCTGTTTCTTCTTTCACTTCACGCAAAAGACATTCCTCCGGGGATTCCTGGCCCTCTGCATGTCCGCCGACTCCAATCCACTTTCCCTCATTTATGTCATTGTGCTTTTTTATCCTGTGAAGCATCAGATATTTGCCATTATTTTCTATATAGCATAAAGTCGTTATTGTCATTCTTACACTTCCCTAAACAAAATTACTATACCAAATGTTCTGAGTACCGGGCAACGACACATCCCTGTTGCCAGACAAAACAAACTACTGCAGTGCGGCACGCTTTACCTGGGTCAGTGCCTTCGACACTGCAGGTACTGAAATGATGACCACCGTGATAATGCCCTCTGCCAGCAGATAGCTGTAATTGTATAAGATCGGATATACGGCTGTCAGAGATTTCGGGAAATTGTCCGGCATATTGTATATTCCATTTAAGTAGTGCATCTTTTCCAGAAATTCAGAGCACCTAAATCCGATATTTTAGAGCAGGCATTTCCGCTCTATAGTGCAATCGCCTATAATGAATCCATGCACATAAAATTGTGTAAATTCATTACAGGAGGTCGATAACCATGACTGATTATCGAGAAATCATCAGACTGCATAGTCTGAAGTTCAGCAATGTAGCCATTGCTAACAGCTTATGCTGTTCACGCAACACAGTTTCAGAGGTGCTTAAGCTTGCTGAAACACATTCTCTGGAATGGCCTATTCCGGAAACTCTGGCTAACAGAGATATTGGGCATCTGTTTTATCCAGGCAGGGGCAATAATGAGGGAAGAAGACTCCCTGATTATGAGTATGTTTACAATGAACTGGCCAAGCCCGGTGTAACACTCTCACTTTTATGGGCGGAATACTGTGCAAAATGCGAAGCTGAGCATACGATTCCGTATCAGCATTCACAGTTTAATGACAAATATCATGCCTATGCTGCATCAAAGAAGGCAACTCTCAGAATCAAGCGCAAACCTGGGGAAATAATGGAGGTAGACTGGGTAGGCGATACGCTTAAAGTTTATGATGCTGCCAGTAGCAGCGACATATCTGCATATATATTTGTTGCTGTTCTTCCATGCAGTTTGTATGGATATGCGGAAGCATTCCCCGATATGAAATCCAACCACTGGATAGAAGCTCATATCCATGCCTATTCATTCTTTGGCGGTGTAACACGTATTCTTGTACCAGATAATCTTAAAACAGGTGTGATCAAAAACACACGGACAGAGCTTATACTTAACCGATCCTACCACGAAATGGCAGAGCACTATGGAACTACAATTATTCCTGCCCGTCCGGTAAAACCGAAGGATAAACCAAATGCGGAAGGTACTGTAAAAGTTCTTGAAACATGGATCCTTGCAGCCTTAAGAAACCGGAAGTTCTTCACTTTTGATGAGCTTAATAAAGCCATCCATGAAAAACTTGAAGAATTCAATGCGAAACCTTTCCAGAAAAAGAAAGGAAGCAGGTTATCTGCATTTATTGAAGAAGAAAAGGACTTCCTCATGCCATTACCTGCTTCCCCGTATGAAACGGCTGTCTGGTCAACTGCCACCATACAACCCGATTATCTCATAAAAATCGGAGATTGCAAGTATTCTGTCCCGTATGAATTTATCGGTAAGAAAGTCGATATCCGTGTCACTGAAAACAGTATTGAAGTTTTTTACCACAACAACCGTATAGCATCGCATGTGCGTAGGCTGTACTCTCCGGAACCGATTTATGTACCAGAACATATGCCTGAAAATCACAGAAAGTTTCTGGAATACAACACCGACAGTTTTCTGGCCTGGGGAAAGAATGTTGGCTGTTCCACCCTTATTGTAGTAAAACATTTTTTATATATGCATAAGGTAGAACAACAGGGTTACAAATCCTGTGCATCGTTGATGAAACTTGCGGACCGCTATGGTACGGAACGTTTGGAAAACGCCTGTGTCAAGGCACTTAGTTACACGCCAAGCCCAAGTTTGAAAAATATCAGCACCATTTTGAAAAATGGTCAGGACAAAGTGGCAGTAGAGAAAGCTGCTTCCAGCGCTTTTAATAAAGAAAGTTCCAAGTATGGCATTACCAGAGGTGCCTCCTATTACGAAGGAGGTGACCGTTCATGATCCGTCAGTCAACCATAGATAAGCTGCATGATCTGCGATTATCTGCAATGTCAGATGCTTTTGAATGCCAGTGCAGGGATCCTGAGACCTATCAGGGATTATCCTTTGAAGACCGCTTCGGTATGCTGGTTGATAAAGAATGGGATAAGCGAAAAAGCACAAAACTGCAAAAGCTTATCCGCAGTGCTGAATTCCGTTATCCCAATGCGTGCATGGAAGATATCGAGTATCATCCTGACCGAAATCTGGATAAAGGACAGATGCTGGAATTCTCCACCTGCCGGTATATATCCGATGACCACCATATCATTTTAAAAGGAGCCTCCGGGAATGGCAAAACATACATCGCCTGTGCACTCGGGATCGCAGCCTGCAGGAACTTTATCAAAGTACGTTATGTACGTCTGCCGGATCTATTGAATGAGCTGGCTGTTGCACATGGGGACGGCACGCTGAAAAAGGTAATTAAAGCATATCAAAAGATTGATCTTTTGATTCTGGATGAATTCCTGTTAAGTCCAGTATCTACAGAACAGACACGGGAGCTTCTCGAGATCATTGAAGCCCGTAGTGTAAAAGGCTCTGTGATTTTCTGTACACAGTTTGAACCAAAAGGCTGGTACAACCGCATTGGAAATGAATGTGATGCCACTATTTGCGAAGCAATCATCGACCGGATCATTCATAATTCCTACGAGGTGATGATTGATGGCCGTGTATCCATGAGGGAACGCCATGGCATTAACGCTTCCCGGAAAGGAGCTGTCCATGACTGACTATTGCGCCTTCAGCAAAGACCATAAATGCATCAAGTTTACGGATTATGAAATAACCCGCCACGAATTAGAGGAAGCCGATGAACTGTGTCATGATAATTGGAGAGAAATCCAGCACTTAAGAGAATATATTGACCGTTTACAAGTACTTCTTACAGAACACGGAATAGCTATTCCTGATGAATACTAATTAAATGCTGCACTCTGCTCCGGAAAGATATGCACTATTTTTCCGGAAAAGGGTGCTCTGAATCCTTGGAAAGCATGCACTATTGCATTGGAATACTCAGGCATATAGCTCATCCAATAAAGATAACCGCCCAGAGAATGAAAAGCTCCTCTGGCAATTACAGCTATTATGTATCCTTTCAGAAGTCCATGACTCTGTTTTGCAAATAATCCTGCCAGTCCAAGTGCCGCAAATGCAAGTATGTAATCACAGCATACCTGAAAAAATGAAAGTATATAAGGCTCCTGGATAAACTGCAGGATTCCGTAAGCAAACCCAGCCATAATACCTGTTCCAACCCCATACCAGTTTGCGATTAGAACAATAAAAAGCATACTGCAAAGAGTGACGCTTCCTCCCCACGGCAGTTTGAAGATTTTCAGATAAGACGTAATAAAAGCAAGTGCAATAGCTACGGCACAGAATACCAGTTGTCTTGTGGTAAGCTTTTTCTTGTCTGAATTCTTCCCTGCAAAATAAATCGCCAGGAAAAACAAAATGATTCCGACAATAACTGTAATCACATATCCGGCAGTTGTAAGTCCGCCATCAGCATTTACCATAAAACCAAACATAAAATGACCTCCCTCTTGTTATTAATTTTTGTATAATTTATTATAAGGATTTTATCATTTTTCGTCAATTATTCGTCGCTTACGTTTTTAATTTATTCGCTACTCTTTACAGCCTTATTGTGACATGCTCTCGCCACTTAAATCTTACAGATTTTGAAGTGGGAGCTTCCTGCTCAATTGCCCTTCAGGGCAAAGCTAAAACAGGCTATCCCCGCGTGTCCCGCGGTTCTTTTTTTATCCGGTTACGGATCTTTTCTGTGCTATTATGCACATTTTTTATATATTCTTTTTCCTTCTTTCAGAATATTGACCGCCGCATTCACATCCCGGTCCATCCGGTTTCCACATTCGCATAGGTATATCCGTTCTGATAATGCCAGCTCTTTCTTCTTATGTCCGCATACGCTGCATATCTTACTGGATGCAAAATATCTGTCTACTTTTATCAGATATTTTCCACGTTCTTCCAGCTTATATCCAAGCATGGAAAGGAACTGACCGTATCCGTTATCCTGTATCCCTTTTCCGAAATGCAGGCCTCCGGCTATCCCCTTCAGGTTCAGATCCTCCACACATACTGCGTCATAGTCTTCTGCAAGGCTGTGGCTGAGCTTATGCTGGAAATCCTTCCTCTGGTTCTTTATCTTTTCATGATATAAAGCAACCTTTTTCTTCTGTTTCTGATAGTTACGGCTGCCCTTTTCACATCTGGAAAGCTTTCTCTGTTCCCGGGCAAGTTTTTTCTCTGCATTCCGGTAAAACATGGGATATCCGGCTCTTTCACCGGTAGAAAATACACACATCCCATGCATGGCAAAATCCATCCCCAGGAATTTTTCCGCCTGTCTTTTCTCCGCTGTTTGGTTTTCACAGTCGAACAGCAGGCTGGCAAAATATTTTCCGGACGGTTCCCTGCTCACAGTCACTGATTTCAGCTTCCATCCCTCCGGGATCATACGGTGGAGTTTTATTTTTACCGGCTGCATCTTTGGCAGTTTCAGGAACCTGTCCTGCAGACAGATATTCCCATTTACCATATTCGTTGTATAGGATTTCCGCGAATGTTTTTTTGATTTATAATGCGGAAATCCCACTCCCGGTTCCCGGAAAAATTTCCGGAAAGCCCCTTCCAGATTTAACTGTACATTCGCCAGCGCAAGAGAATCTACCTCTTTCAGCCATGGATATTCTTTTTTATATCCGGCCGGCGTATTTTTCAGCATCTTTTTTTCTTCCTGATAATGACGGATCTTATCCGCAAGCATCCGGTTATAGAGAAAACGACTGCAGCCGATCGTCTTCTCTATCTGGGTTATCTGTTCTTTATTTGGATAGATCCTTATTTTTACTGCCCGGTTTATCTTTCTCACCCTGACTCTCTATATACTGATGGATTGTTTCAACAGGTGCTATATTTCAAAGATTTCTTTTGTTCTCTCTGACATCTTATCGTCCAGCATCTTTCTGCCATATTTCATAACCAGAATCAAACAAAAACACTGAATGAGAATTATTATCTAAACTCATTATGTACACTCACTTATTGCTTATTTCGACCGTCCAAATTTCAAGAGCATATTGTTCTTTTTTCTATTATAATATATTTATTGTATCAGAACAAGTGTTTTTGCGATTTTTTATGAATTTGAGCAGATATGCTCGAATGTGCAATTCATCCCATCACCTATAGGTGAGGGAATTCTTGCTACGGTTGTTAAAATTCCTATCTTATTCATCTTTTTCCTCCATATACAACAGGCCAGAGTCAAAATTTTTTCTGACTCTGGCCTGTCAATTCTCATATTATAAAAATAAAATATGCATCTTCCCGCGGCTGTCATTTACCACTTCCGAATCTACCTGGTAAATCCTTTTGATCAGCTCCGGAGTGAGTACTTCCTGTGGAGTTCCATATCCTTCCAGCACACCATCTTTCAATACATAAATCTTATCGCAGTATGCCGCCGCAATATTCAGGTCATGGATAGCTGATATTACAGTTACGTTAAGTTTCTTTACCAGTTCCATCAGCATGATCTGATGTGTGATATCCAGATGGTTAGTCGGCTCATCAAGGATCAGTGCAGGTGTCTGCTGTGCAAGTGCTCTTGCCAGAATAACCCTCTGCTGCTCTCCACCTGACAGCGTAGAAAATGTGCGATCCGCAAATGCATCCATCTGTACCGTTTTCAGTGCTTCTTCAACAATCCGGTAATCTTTTGCATTATCCCGTTCCAATGCTTTCTTATGAGGTGCACGTCCCATCAACACGACTTCCCGTACGGTAAAATCAAAGTTGTAGTAATTGTGCTGTGCCACAACTGCCATTTTTCTGGCGGAGCTTTTTACGCTCATGGAATGGAGTTCTTCGCCGTCCAGATAAACGGCACCTGCATCTGGCTTCAGGATACGGTAGATGCATTTTAATAATGTAGATTTTCCGCTTCCGTTTGGTCCGATGATTCCTACCAGTTCCTTATCCTGGGATTCCATGGAGATTCCCTTCAGGATCTGTCTGGCGTGAAAGCCAACCTGAATATTTTCTGTGGTGATCTTCATTACCGGGCACCTCCGAATCCATAGGATTTCCGCACAAGCAGATAAATAAAGCATGGAGCACCGATAATGGATACCAGCACACCGATCGGCATCTCAGAATTCTTCAGGATCACACGACATGCCACATCACACCAGATCAAGAACGATGCACCAAGCAGTGCACTTAATGGCAATAATCTTCTGTGGTCTGTTCCAAAAAGGATTCTGATCACATGAGGGATCACAAGTCCTACAAAGCCGATCACACCTGCACAATATACTGCAAACCCGATCATTACAGAAGCAACGATCAAATAAAAAGTTCTCAGCCTGTGCAAATCAGTTCCCAGTGTGATCGATACATCATCTCCTAACAGCATCAGATTCAGATTACGATATTGCGTCCAGAAAATAATTACACAGATCAATGTAACAGGAAGCATTACACCTACTCTGCTCCAGCTTGCGCCTGCAAGGCTTCCCATCGTCCACTTCATTACTTCTGTTGCTGCATTTTTGTCATTGGTGATATAGATAACAAAATTGGAAAAAGCAGAACATACCGCACTGACGGCCATTCCGGCAAGGATCAGTTTAGCAGAAGTAGCTTTTCCGCCCATGTTTGCAATGGCAATTACTGCAAAAGAAGTGACCATTGCACCAATAAATGCAGGAACACCAACTGAGTTTCCACCGAGAAATCCACCAACTCCAAGCATGATCGCCAGTGTTGCACCAAGGGATGCACCGGATGAAATACCAAGTACATACGGATCTGCCAGTGGGTTCTGGACAATCGCCTGCATAACTACGCCACAGACGGAAAGAGCCATTCCAACTGCCAGAGCCAGCAGGACTCTGGGCAGCCGGATCAGCCACACAACATCGTGAACTGCGCCTTCTGCATAGGCGGACAGGCTTTTGATATGAAACAATTTATATGCAATGACACTGTAAACATCTTTCAGTGACAGATCTGCATTTCCAAAAGTGATTGCTGCAAGAATGGAAAAAATCAGAAATGCCGCAAGCCCGATAAGAACTGCCACATACATGGATGTCCTGAGCACACTGCCTTTTTTTGTCTGTGAAACCTGTTCTTTCACTGTTATGTCCTCAATCAGTCAAGATTCACATCCGGATATAATCCTTTTGCGAAAGTTTCAATACCATCCTGTGTACGTGTTGCACTTGCGTACATTTCACTGAGCATGATCGGATAAACACGACCGTTCTTTACAGCGTCAAGGCTCTGAAGTGCTTCGTCATCCTTGATAACGGCAAGCTGGCTTTCTTTTACAGTTTCCGGATCATCACCTGCATATGGCATGTATACAACAAAAATCACATCAGGGTTTGCTGCAATGATATCTTCTTTTCCTGCTGTAGAAGCATCCGGGTTTGCCAGAGTCGCACCCAGTTGTGTTACCATATCTCCACCAAGGCTCTTTGCACCATAGTTTGTGATATCTTCTCCAAGAGGTTCCAGAACCATTACGCTTGGTTTCTCTTCTACATCTGCTGTTGCTGTAAGAGTTTTATCGATCACTGCCTTTGCATCATCTACGATTGCCTGTGCTTTGTCCTGTACATCAAAAATCTTTCCAAGATTTAAGATGTCTGTAAATTCATTTTCCAGAGTTCTGTCTCCGTCAGGGCGTGTGTTTGTGTTGTAATAAGTGTTGCATCCTTTGTCGATCCAGTCTGTTACATTTCCGAGATTTTTATCAGAAAACAGGGAGCTCCAGGATAAGATCATGTCTGGCTCCAACATCGTTACAGTCTCAAGGGATGGGGTAAATTCATCAAGATAATTTGTTTTTGAAAATGCATCTTTAAGTTCATCCGGAACTTCATTGTCAAGACCTGCAGTAGCTACCAGACGGTCTTCCAGGCCAAGTGCAAGCATGGTTTCAATGCTTCCCTGATATACAGCAAGAACTTTCTCTGGTGCCTTTTCATAGGTTGTTTCGATTTCATTTCCATCATAATCATAGGTTGTGATGGTCAGAGGATATTCTGTCTTTGTACCTTCTGCGTCTGCTGTCTTATCTGCATCTGCTGAATCCTGTGCGTCTGCATCTGCTGCCGGCTGATTGTCCTCTTTGATTGTCTCAGAGTCTGCTCTCTCTG
>UQCM01000087.1 GCA_900539525.1 uncultured Blautia sp. | reverse complement strand
ATGATTTTTCATGCAAGCATGAAAATCATGACCTTTTGACCCTGGCATCATGATAATAAGCCAGGGAACCTATGACCTTTTGACTAGTATAGCGTCAGATCAGCTCCACCAGTTCTTCTATATCTGCCGGAATCTGGAATTCACCCAGCATTCTGTCATAGCAGTCCTCACACAGATCAAAGCTGTGCTTTTCTCCATCTTTTCCCGAAAAATACCCCCATGTCTTTTCCACATGGAGAACCCCTTCCTGTGCCACTCCATGGCTGACAGGAATCATCTTTTTACATCTGTTACAATAAATTTTATCGTTCTTGTACATAACATTTCCTCCCCAAAAACGGACGTATCTGTCCCGTCTGCCTGTTTCGCTACTGCCTGCCTCCCACAAAGGGGCACTCTGTTCTTTTACGACCACAGAATAACAAAAAAAATCTTTTCTGTATAGTGGAAAGTATTAACACCTGTCCGCTGAGAACTTTATACCTGTACCGTCAGGAAACAGACCGGCGGAACACCAGGTTATTTGCCGGGTCTGTCAGGGTATGGGATCGCTCCCGCGTTTCCACATAATGACTGCATTCTCTGCCGGTTTCTCATAGAAATTTTTCCGGATCCCTGCCTCTTCAAACCCCAGCTTCCGGTATAAGTGACGGGCCGGCTGATTCCCCTCACGCACTTCCAGTGTATAGGCATGGATCCCGCGTGCTTCTCCGCGCTTCATCAGTTCCGTCAGCATCCGGGTGGCAATCCCCTTCCCTCTGCTTTTTTCCGCTACTGCCACATTGGTAATATCCGCCTCATCAAAGGACTGGAACATCCCGCAATATCCGATGATCTCTTCATCCTGCAAAACCGTAAGATAAAGGGTGCAGTCCTGCTTTAAGGAATCCGCAAATCCCTTTTCTGACCAGGGCACTGAAAAGATCTCCTTTTCTATCTCCGCCACCCTTTTCAGATCCGTGAGCCGCATCTTGCGGATCTCAATGGTCTCATGCGTTGTTTTCATGCTTTTCTTTCTCCGCACGTTCTCTCTCCGCCTGGGACAGGCGCAGGTAATCCGGCTGATGATCCCGGGCCGTCACCGTTCTTCCCTCTTTCAGATACTGAAGCGCAAGAGCAGCCACAGCCCCTGCTCTCTGCTTATTCATATGGGCCGGCGCGAAAAAGTATGGTACTTTCACAGATTCACGGAGTTTTTCCCGATATACCGGCACTCCATCGCCCAGAAAAATAACCTCCCGCCCCAGAGCATTGATCTTCTCTGCAAGTTCCTGCACAGATATGGCCATCTGTCCTTCCACGCACTTCAGATTCTCTCCCTGAAATTCGTAAAGACCCGTATATACCTGGCCTCTCCTGGCATCCATCATCGGGCAGACCAGCCTGTCTGTCCCGTACAGATTGTACGCGAGACCATCCACGGTAGGAATCTCCACCAGCGGTTTATCCAGGGCCAGTCCCAGTCCTTTTGCTGTAGCTGAACCTATGCGAAGTCCTGTAAAGGATCCCGGGCCTGCTGCCACTGCAATCGCATCAATGCTGTTCAGATCCAGCTCCGTCATCCTCACGATCTCATCCAGCATAGGCAGGAGCGTCTGAGAATGTGTTTTTTTATAATTTACTGTATATTCTGCCAGCATGTTATCATCTTCGACCACTGCCACCGTGGCTACCAGGCCTGAGCTGTCAATCGCTAAAATCCTCATCTTCTATTCACACCTTTCTCTTTACTCTCCAATGGTGATCCGGCGATAATCAAAACCTTTCTCCAGGTCCTTCTCAATCACAACCGGAATCACATCCTCCGGCAGAATCTCCCGGATCAGATTCGCCCATTCAATCAGGCAGACACCCTCACCGTAAAAGTAATCCTCGTATCCGATCTCCTCCATCTCCTCCACGTCACCGATACGGTACACATCAAAATGATAGAGGGGAAGTCTGCCCTCCTCATAGATCTGGACAATGGTAAACGTAGGGCTGCTGACCGGTTCTTCAATTCCCAGTCCCTTTGCCAGTCCCTGGGTAAATACGGTCTTTCCCACCCCCAGGTCACCCGTCAATGTATAAACCTGCCCGGGAACGGCTGATTCTCCGACCGACTTTGCAAATGCAAATGTTTCCTCTGCACTAAATGTTTCTACAATCATGACAGTTCTCCATGGTTACTGCCCACTCCGTGACCAGCAACTCTTCATTCCTTTATTTTCACCTTCCCGGGATCCATGTGCCTGCGGATCATCTTTACTACTGCCTCATACTGATCCCCCATGCATTCTTTTGGCAATACAAAGGAATATCGCTTTCCTGTATAGGCCAGCAGACTCATCTTTGTTTCTGTCACCTTCAGCATATCCTCCCACTGAATCAATGCCTGTTTCTCGTCCTGCATAGTGGTAATCCCCCCGTCACCAATCACGTAAGTAATGGGTTTCTTAAAAACGGGATTTAACTTTACCTGTTTTGCCGAACGCGTAAAAAGGCTCACCGGAAGGTAGAGCAGAAACCAGACGCCGAACAGAAGATAAACACCACTCTGCCACGATGGCACATCTCCATAAGTCACACCCATGATCACAAAGGCAGCGATCCCGAACAGGATCCCCATGATTCCCGACAGACTTCGATAGGTATGATTCATCAGAAAATTGTACATGATCTTTTGTGTCATCTTCACTTCAAACCGGATGCCCTGCTGCATTTCCGGCATGTCCTGTTCCTTCCGGCTGACTTTCGTTTCGTTTTGCATCTATATCGTCTCCTTACTATTTTCCAGGAATGCAAAGGGCTCTTCATCCTGCAGAAAATGCATCAGCATATAAGCGCACATGATCGCCACTTTTTCTTCCTTTAAGATTCGCCTCACCTCATCACGGTCTGCCAGTACGACTTCAATATCCTCCGTATCCTCCAGCCACTGGCTGCTGATGGTTCCGTTTACATATCCGTAAACCGTGGCACAGCACTCATCCGTCATGCCTATGGTGGTAAAATACGGCTTCTCATACATGGGATCCGCCTCGACCGGGGTCAGCGTCAGTCCCGTCTCTTCTTTCACTTCCCGGACGGCTGCCTGACGGTACGTCTCGCCCGGGTCTACCAGTCCGGCCGGAAATTCATAAATATATTCATCAATACTGTATCGATACTGCCGTACTAACAGCACCCTGTCCTTCTTTTCACCGTAAAGGCTGTAAATAATCACGCCGTCCGGTTTCCAGCTTCGAGAGGTCAGCTGCAGTTCATCCGGATGCTTTGCCCTGGATGCTACAAAATACTGAAGCCTGCCGCCCAGGCGGTTTTCCGCTTCCAGCTGATACATGTTTAAATATTTACTTTTTGTCAGCTGATCAATTCGTTTAATCCGACTCATTTCCCTTCGCCTCCTGATCTTCCTGTTTCATACGTAGCCATTCTAACACAAAAATCCCGCAAAGAAAATGTTTTTTGCATTTCTTCGCGGGATTCATCTATGTTCGTGTTTTACATTTTATCCCCTTTCAGGATCGGACTGATGTACTTATACAGAAGCAGTGTGATCACAGATACGATCAGCGCTTTGAGAAGATTGAACGGTGCTACTGCCAGCACTGCAAAGGTTGTCAGGTTCGTAATGGCCGGATTTACAGCGGTTCCCATTCCGATCAGGGCATCCATCGGCATTCCAAAGGCTTTGGCATAAACAGGAAGCAGAACGAAGGCATTTAAGAAGCAGCCTGCTATGATCATGAATACCGCCCCTGTCACCATTCCGATCACAGCCCTTTTTCTTGTTTTCTTTTTGTTGTAAATGATTCCTGCCGGAATGACAAATGCACATCCGATCAGAAAGTTTGCAAAATCGCCCACGCCTGCGGTACTGGTTCCTTTAAATACCAGGTGCAGAATAATCTTTACAAGCTCGATCAGGGCACCTGCCACCGGTCCCATGGCAAAGGTTCCGATCAGCACCGGTACCTCGCTTAAGTCGATCTTGTAAAAGGCCGGCGCGAACCAGAGCGGTATCTCGAACATCATCAAGATAACGGAGACTGCTCCCAGCATTCCAATCTGTACCATGGTCCTTAAGTTACTCCTGCTTCCGGCATTTCCTGCCACGTTTGTGTTTGTACTCATCTTCATCTCTCCTTTTCTTTTCAAAAGGAAATTCCACGAAAAAACCCCGTATGCAAAACACATACGGGGCGATTGATTGTATAAGAATCGCAACAGCTGTTTATTCTTCACAGCTTCGAATCTCTTTTCTTCTCTCATCCAGACTTTACTGTCGGTTATGGAATCTCACCATATCAGCCGCCGCAGCGGGTCGCGGACTATACCGCCGGTAGGGAATCTCACCCTGCCCCGAAGAATTTCCTTGTTTATAGTAGTCATTATAACCTATTACCAGTGTGCATACAAGTATAATTTCAGGTTGTTTTGCACAATATTTTTAGTACTTTTATACAGAAATCTATGTAACCTCTACGATACTGTTACGGCTCACTCCGTGCTCAGTAACATAATACTTACACCATTTCGGTGTAACCTCATGTGTATGATCCGTGTATCTCTTCCTGCTTCAGGATCCCCCGGTCCATACTGTACACCTGGTCACACAGCAGCTGAATATCCTCCGCATGATGGCTGGTCATCAGGATCGTCACACCTTCCTCCTTCCATTTAAGAAACAGCCTGCGCATCTCATCCACCCCCTGATTATCCAGACCGTTCATAGGTTCGTCCAGAACCAGAAGATCCGGATGCTCCATGACTGCCTGCGCGATTCCCAGCCGCTGCTTCATCCCCATGGAATATTTATTTACCTTTTTGTTTCTGACTTCCCACAGTCCCACCATACGCAGGGCATTTTCCAGATCCTCCTTCTTTGCCTGACCGCTCAGGATCGCAAGCATCTTCAGGTTCTGATATCCGCTGTATCCCTTCAGAAATCCCGGGTGCTCAATCAGCACGCCTGTCCGTTCAGGTGTTTCTATTTCTTTTCCGATCTTTTTTTCTCTGACGAGTATCTGTCCGGAATCCGTATGCATAAATCCGCAGATACACTTAAACAGCACGGTCTTACCGGAACCATTCCGCCCTATAATACCGCATATGGTTCCCTTTTTCACTCCCAGGCTGACATCGTCCAGAACTTTTTCTTTTCCAAATGATTTACTGATATTTTCCACTTTAATCATGACTGAATCACTCCTCTATTTCCGGTATTTCCTTTCTGTGGCATCCCAGGATGCAGAAACCTCCAAGAAGGAAGATTGCTCCAAGCAAGAGCAGGATCTGCATCTTCAGATCCGTTCCGGCAGATGTTAAATCACCGGACCAGCCATCCAGCGCCATCCATGATATTGGCATTAGATAACGCAGGATAGCCGGAACACTTTGCATTCTTGTGGGCAGCAGAAGAAACATTGCAGCAACTGCGATTCCTGCCTCCTTCTTCCAGTATACATTAAACAGAAACAAAAGCTCCCCAAGAAATACTGCATTCAATGTTCCAATTATCTCCACAAGTGCCACTGTCTGCAGCGGCTGCAGGGCATTCAGTATGCCGGCCGGGATGATCAGATAGACGCCCGCCAACTGCCCGGCTTCTGTTCTTGCCAGTGTATTCCACACACTTCCCCAGTCATTTTTCAGAGACAGCCGGGGAATCAGAACAGCCGCGCTCATAAGATACAAAGCCAGGAAATACAGAAGACCCGTGCAGAGAATGTAAAGGATCTGTCCTGCCGCCCAGACCTTTTTTCCGGTTCGGATGGCAACGAATTTCTGAGCAGACGTAAAAAACGGGGCATTACAAAATAACAGGATGATCCCGAAGAAAAAGCAAGCCGTCAGAAACGGATCCATAAACAGGAATGGAAACAAAAAAGGAGTGGCATCTGCCTCATATTCTCTCAGAAAAGATTGCAGCGGAAGCACCTGGGACTGTAAAAAAATAAAATTACAGATGAGCACCAGCCAGATTTTGCGCCCCCTCACCAGCTGGCTGAGCTGGCAGGCTGCTACCCGCAATATATTTGCCGCTTTATGCATATTCACATTTCCTCCTGACTCCTCTATACAGTATTATCACCGCTCCCATGCCGGACAACACCGTTACTGTCAGGGCACGAATGAGAAACATAGCACAGCTTTCTTCCGCAATCATCATCATATAAATCTGTTCAATATTTACCGGGAGACGTAAACCATCGTACGCAATATAGAAAACCAGATAGTACAGCACAAGCGGAAGGCACAAGGTGACAAAGCTGTCTCTGAGATAGGCAGAAAATGCCACGGCAAAACATCCCAGCCAGCTGCAGCACAGTCCAGTGAGAAGAAGCTGAATAATCAGATAAAGCATGGGATGCTGCGGAAGTAAAAAGGAGAACGAACTGAGTTCTTTCAGATTTTCCACGGCTATACTGTTTTCCAAAACAAGAGGATACCTGACAGTCATCATCAGAATGTATGTCATGGTTCCCAGAACATAACAGCTGGTCGTTCCGATCATAACACTTATGATTTTCGAAAATGCATACTTCTTTTTTGACACACGCGACATAAGATTCCAGAATGTTCCGTTCTGCATATCTTCACAGACCCCCAGTCCATATGTCACATTGCAAACGATGACCGCTATCATATTTACCGTGCTTCTTCCCGTACCATGAAAGATAATGCCCAGAACATCCCCGTATGACAAAAAACGCCGACCGGCAGCTTCCCACAATAGTGCGACCGCTATCGTTGCTGCCCAGAACCTTGAACGACAGAAGACACGGTAGAAATCCATTTTCATGATATGCTTCATATCTCCCTCCATCAGAAATTCTCCGTCAGCTCCTGTCCTGTTTCGCCATCGATTACAATATTAACTGTGTAGAAATCTTCGATTCCTTCTCCCGTTTTCTCAGCTAAAAAGCTCCAGACCGGCCTTAATTCTGCCGTACCATCACTTTTGGGGAGAATATCCATATAAAAGTCAGCCGATGTGATCTCATAATGCGTCACAAGATCATTCCCGTAATGATCCTTAAGAGTTTTCAGGACTTTTTCCATCGGTAAGAGTACAGCCTCTTCCCCTTCGCTCCATGAATAGCATCCTGCCACGTGACAGCCTATGATTCCTTTCTCTGACACCATGACTGTACATTCCTCGCCGGGCAGAAATCCCTGTCCGCTATATGGATTATAGATTACTGGCATTCCGTGATATTCCTGGTGCATAAAAAAATAATAAGTATCGTCCTGTTCACTCCACTGTTCTTTTGCGAGTTCCGGCTTCAAAATACCTGCCGCATTTGTGGTATCCTCCTGCTGCCGCATTGTTTCATAATCCATGACATAACACACTTCCACACTTCCAATATGTATTCCCAACTCTCCCAGTTCCTTTTGCACCAGCTGCAAGACTTCTTTCTGATCCATAAACGGAAGATTTTCCTTCTCCAGATACTGTCTGGCATTGGACGTTTCTATTGCTCCACCGACGGAAATACAGTTCAGCCTCTGCTCCATTTCTCTGGAGTTTAACACAAAATCCCGGAGCTCATTGTATCCCAGCCATACAGAATCAGCCGCAAGCGAAACGGTATCTCCCGCTGTTTCAAACACCGCATCCTGACTTCCGGCAAAAAAAGTGGTACGCAGTTTCTCCTCCATACCTGAAAAATCCATTGTTTTTCCGATGGCACAGGTGACTGTGCCAGATTTTGCATTTTGGGGTATTGTCACCTGTGCCTTTATTGTGATATTGTCAGCCAGTTCCGTTTCTATCATTTCCGGAATTTCAAACCTGCTCTTTATGGATGCCGTATCCGTTTCCTTTCTCTGATATCCTGCCGGTCCGCCGCACCCGCAGAGGCTGCCACATATGCCCAAAATCAAAATCGCCCGATAATATGCTTTCATGGATTATACCTTCCACTGATTGTGCGTACTCCACTACCATATGTCTCATAATACAGATAGAAAACCGTCTTCTTATCCGCATATCCTGAATAATAATGAAGCTTCTTCCCTGTAGTCGGCTGTCTAAACGTCCAATTTGTGGTAGCAATTCCATTCTGAGAACCGTTATCTACGCCCATGCAGACCGGTTGTGAATTTGAATGATATGTTGTTGTCACGTATGCCGCCTGCTCATTGTCCCCCTTCGTAGCTGGCACCATTCTCCCGTGTTTATTCGACTTAGCCGTGAAAGAAAATTCTCTCTTCTGAGCACTCGCAGTAATTGTAACCGTTCCTGCTAATGTCACAACTGCCAATGCACATGCCAACATCTGTTTTGTCCATTTTCTCATTTTATGCATCTTTTCTTCTCCTTTCAATATAAATTTTTCATTCATCTGCATTTTCATCAAATAGTATTGAATATAATGGCTACTTTTTCATGTTTAGCGGGTCCCAAAGTCATGATTTTTCATGCAAGCATGAAAATCATGA
>UQCM01000086.1 GCA_900539525.1 uncultured Blautia sp. | reverse complement strand
AGCAAAAGGAAAGCCTCGCAGAGGCGATTTTGCGAATGGACTCTGAATAGTTACCTTTTTTGTTGCTACCACTCTTTCTTTTCATAAATCCTTACGCTGATCCAGTAGGATACAAACAATGCGGCTATCCCTGCAAGAACCATAAGTCCGCTTCCCATGCGGATCCAGAAGTAAACATTTTCTTCCAATACCTCCATGGGAATCTTCCCGGATCTTACCACAAGGACGATCAGTACAGCAGGCGCTGCCAGGACAGCGATCATGGCAAATCTGGCATTTTCTGTCCCCAGTTTCAACAGGATCGGCATCAGTACGCTCTGCATGATCATCACCACTCCCATGCCTGTCACACACCCAAGAAGAAGCATTGGCAGATTCCCCCCTGTAACAACTGTCATCGTCCCGCCAAGCACGATGGCAAGCACGCCCCCTGCCAATGTGATCGATACCATCAGGATCATTTTCTCCAGAACAAGCATCCTGCGGGTTACAGGAAATGTCATGGCATACTGATCCCAGTGTGCCTTCTCATCAAGGGCGATCCCGTTCATGGATACGGAAAGGCTCATAACAATTGTCATCGCACAGATATAGCTCGGGTTATTCATCATCACCCCGAATACCGCCATCATGGCGACCAGTGCGAAAAGAGTCTTTGAAAACACTTTCATGTTGTATAGATCCTTTAATAATAATCCTTTCATCGTTCCCCCTCCTTCGTGCAGAACAGCATGATCTCTTCTATAGATGCGGCATCGATCACATAGCTGTGCTCTCTTTTTTCCAGTTCCCGCCGGTTATCTACCAGAACCTCACATCCAAACCTGTTCTTTCTGACCCCCACGACATGATTGCTGTCCAGTGTCACCAGATCTTCTCTTTTACATTTTACCATGCCATAATCATTCAGGAGCTCATCCTTGCTCTTTGTAAACATGACCTCTCCGTGGTCAATAAAGGTAATGTAATCTGCCACCTTTTCCAGATCACTGAGAATGTGGGAGGATACCAGAATGCTGTGTTCCTCATCCTGGATAAAATCAAGAAAGATATCCAGGATCTGATCCCTCGCCACAGGGTCAAGACCGCTGGTCGCTTCATCAAGGATCAGCAGCTTCGCCTGATGAGAAAGTGCCACTGCCAGAGACAGCTTCATCTTCATTCCTCTCGACAGTTCTTTCACCTTCTTCTCCTCTGACAGCTTAAAGCGCTTCAGGTAATCTGCAAACACATCTCTCTGCCAGTGCCGGTATGTATGCTCCATGATTTTCTGAACCTCTTTCACCTTCAGTGTATCATGAAAGAAGCATCCATCAAAAACAACTCCAATCTCTTCCTTCTGTTCAGGCTTCATATCCTCCACAGGTGTTCCGAAAATTTTCACTGTACCTCCGTCACGGCGATACAGATTCAGGATTCCTTTTATCATCGTACTCTTTCCTGCACCATTCTCTCCCACGAACCCCATGATACTTCCGCACGGTATTTTCATTGTTGCCTGTTTCAATGTAAACTGATGATACTCTTTTGTCAGCCCTTCTGCTTCAATCGCATATTCCATGATCCATCCTCCTCGTATAATCATCCTGCAGCTGTCCTAAGCCTTGCCGCTTTCTATGCATCTCTCCCGGGAAATGTTTACCAGATCCAACTGCTGAAAATCATGTTTTCTGTCTTATTCATGAACGGTACAGCATTTCCATGATCTCCCGGAGCTCCTCCAGTGACACACCGCTCTTTCTGGCATGCTCTACGGCATCTTCAAGCTTCTGCTCGACGATACGCAGCTGTTCCTCCTTCAGGACTTCAGTATTCGACTCTGCCACAAAACTTCCTCTTCCCACCATGGTCGTAATAAAGCCATCCCGCTCCAGATCTTCATATGCCCTCTTCGTTGTAATCACACTGATGTGCAGCTCCTTTGCAAGAAACCGCATGGAGGGCAGTGCATCCCCGGGTTTCAGTTCCCCTGCCAGAATCATATTCTTGATCTGGCTGACGATCTGCTCGTAGATTGGCTTACCGCTGGAATTGCTGATGATAATCTCCATCGATCGTTCATCCTTTCCCTGTTATATTGTATATATTATGTATATACTTTTATATCATTAAATACATATTTTGTCAAGAACAAAGTGGGCAAGCCCCCGGAGGGTTTTGTGATACAGGAAATTAGAAGAAATTTTCTATATCACAAAAAAATCCCGTAAACAGATCTGTATGCCATCTGTTTACGGGACTGATTCCATGGCTCATGCCTGACAGTCAGTGAGTCAGACGATATTTACACGGGCACTTCTCCCGGGTGCTCTTTTCATGCTTCTTATACGTTTTTTCTCCTCTTCCTCCACCTTTCGGGATTCCGTAATTTTCTGCAGAGCTTTATTAAAGGTAAAATCATCCAGATGATTCTGTAAAAGATACGACATTACCTGTTCCGGAAAACACACATAATATGCGGAAACCGCCCAGGCCACTGCCATCTTAACATAGTAATCCTCCTGCCGGATATGATCCAGCAATTCCAGAGCCTTCCAAAGCCATTCCTCCTGTTTAAAATGATCCAGAAGCATCACAACACCAAACCGGATCACATAGGTCCTTTCCTGATTCAGACATTTCTCAAGAAACTCCCACATTTCCTGCTGCTGCTCTTTCTTAACCTTAAGTCCGGAGCAAAAGCTGTCACAGACTGCCCAGTTGTCTATCTTCGGCAAAAACCATTCCACCCATGACAGACGCTCTGAAAAGTCCATATCTGCTTTGCCGATAACGATTCCCTGAAGCATGATCTCTTCAAAAGTTTCATCTGAAGCCGCTTTCAGATAAGCTCTCCAGTCTTCCCTGACCAGCCGCGAGGCGATTTTACGCAATGCCGGTATCCGGACCCCGAGAAACGTATCCGGATCAATATTCGGTATCAGCCTGCTGTTAAAGCGCCGATATTCCGGTTCAGACAGGTTTTGCAGTTCTTCCTTTAAATCAAAATGCATGATTTCTATTCCTCAAGTTCTGACAGATACTCTTTATACTCGCTTTCCAACACATTCTGAAATTTTGCATTTTTCTTATCATTTCCTACTGCTGTTCTGGAACGGGTGATCGGCTGCTGTGTACCTGCGCCTGCAATACATCCTCCCGGACATGCCATTCCCTCCAGAAGATATCCGTTCAGCTTCCCTGTCTTTGCCATCATCAACATTTTCCGGCACTCCCGCAGTCCTTCCGCACTCTGGATCTTCACTTCCCGGTTCGGCTCCAGTTTTTTAATACAGTTTACCACAGCAGATGCCACACCGCCGCTGACGGCAAAGCCCTTTCCATCTCCACTGGCCTCTGTAAAGAACTCCTCTGACGGCAAAACATCAAAATCAATACCTTTCGCCGTGAACATTCCCATAACCTCTTCAAAAGTCAGGACAAAATCCACATCACTGCGTATAGTCCTACGGCTGGCTTCCAGCTTCTTTGCCGCACATGGACCGATAAAAGCAATCCTGCACTCAGGATGCTGCTTTTTCACCAGACGCGCTGTCAGTACCATCGGTGTCAATGCCATCGATATATAAGGTGCAAATTGCGGGAACAGCTTCTTTGCCATCACCGACCATGCCGGACAGCAGGATGTGGCCATGAAAGGCTGTTTCTCCGGTACATCCTTGATAAACTCTTTCGCTTCCTCGATCGTACACAGATCCGCTCCTATCGCAACCTCGACAACATCCTTGAATCCCAGTCCACGAAATGCGGCTTTCATCTTATCCGGTGTCAGTTTCGGTCCGAACTGGCCGGAAACGGCCGGAGCTACGATCGCATAGACCGGAACATCACTTTTTATCGCCTGAATCGTCTGGAAAATCTGACTCTTATCCGCAATTGCCCCAAACGGACAGTTCACCAGGCACATGCCACAGGAAACACACTTTTCATAATCAATATCTGCTCTTCCAAATTCGTCACTCCGAATGGCATCCATACCACACGCCTTTGCGCATGGCCGCTCCATTTTCGTAATCGCTCCATAAGGACATTCCTGAATACACTTTCCACATTTAATACATTTCTCTTCATCCACCACAGAACGACCATTGATGATCTCAATTGCACCTTTGGGACATACCTCCTTACATGGATGTGCCAGACATCCCTGACATGCATCTGTAACAAACACCTTATTATCCGGGCAGGAATGACAGGCAAACTTGATAATATTGATCAGAGGCGGTTCATAATATTTCTCCGGCTTCATCGCCTCATCCAGTCCCTCTGAAATCGGTGCATGTTCATTTGCCTTCCTGAGCGGAAGTCCCATTGTAAGTCGAAGTCTTTCTCCGACGATCGCTCTTTCCAAAAATACACTGTCACGATAGGAAGCAATCTCTCCCGGAATAATCTTATAGGGAACATCCTCAAATCTGGCATAATCCCCACCTTCATAGGCAAGCCTTGCCACTTCTGAAAACACCTTTCGCCGTATCTCATTCACAGATGTATAGATTCCTCTCATATGTCCTCCTTCATGTAAAAATATTCTGTAATTGCTAATAACATCACTGTTCAGCACCCATTCACAAAACCGCCTCCTCGTGGCTCTTAACAGTTACGATATTACAAGTTTAACATGCACGAAACAGGAACACAAGTATAAAAACACCTTTCATTGGCTAACGTGTGAGCTGAGTTTGCTTATCCGCCGTAAAAATAAAAATCGATTCCATCTGCTAATCCCTTAATCATCTTTTTCTGGTAAGACTTTTTCTGCATATTTCTGTCTTCTGTCGGATTTGTCATATATCCCATCTCGATGATCGTCGTTGGAACCCGGCTCCAGTTATTCCCGCTCATACTGTCTGTTTCCCAGACAAACTCCTTTTTTGCTCCGGTAGCCTCAGTATAAGCATCCAACAACACTTCTGAAAGTCTTTTGCTCTTTTTCGTAACTTTTTTGGACACATAGGGACTGTTCTCTGTCGTACAGATCGTCATTGCCCCATTTACTGTACTGTCACTGCTTCCATTCGCATGAATCCGAAGAAAAGCATCTGCCTCTGCATGATTTGCAATCTCTGCACGTTCCCTGCAGCTCAGTCCTTTTTTATGATTCTCTCTGGTCAGGATCACACGATAACCTCTGCTTATCAGCTCTCTTTTCAGCTCTTTTGCAATCTTCAATGTCAATTGATACTCCGGCACTCCTGTTGTTGTCCCCTGAGTTCCCGAAGTGTCTCTGGATTTTTTCTCCATAGATCCCGGTCCCAGCGGCTCTGTTCCCCCCGTCACAATCTGTGAATGACCAGGATCCAGTACGATCGTCTTTTTTCTCACAATTCCATGGTAGACACCATTTTTATCAAATTTGTACCATTTTTTTCCTATTTTGTTCCAGCCTGTCAGCTTTTCCCCCTGTTTATTGAAATAATATCGCTTTCCATCAATCGTATTCCATTTCCGAAATCCATGATCCTCAACAGCTTTTACCTGTCGGGGATACAGGAACACACAGCATAGTATAATAAGCAGGGTATAGACAGATTTCTTCATGCTCTCTTCCTCCGTTTCGTAACTGCATTCTGTATTTCACCGTAACCAGCCCACATACATTTAGAATACAGGAAACTCCTCTGAAAATCAATAAAAAGAAAAGCCTCGCAGAGGCGATTTTGCGAATGGACTCTGAACAGTTACAAAAATCTGTCTTATTCAAATTTAACAATTTCCTTTTTCAGACGTTTCATTATTTTTTTCTCAAGTCTTGAAATATAGGACTGTGATATGCCCAGCAGATCAGCAACCTCTTTCTGTGTGCGTTCTGCCCCATCCCGCGTATTAATACCGAAACGTAATCTCACAATTGTCTGCTCCCGCTCGGTAAGTTTTCCGATTGCTTTTGAGAGCAGCTTTCTTTCGACCTCTGTTTCCATATCTTTATAAATAACATCCTCTTCTGTCCCCAGTATATCCGAGAGCAGAAGCTCATTTCCATCCCAGTCTACATTCAGAGGCTCATCAATAGAAACCTCCATTTTTGTTTTATTATTTCTTCTCAGATACATGAGAATTTCATTTTCTATGCACCTGGAAGCGTATGTCGCCAGCTTAATATTTTTACCCGGATTGAAAGTATTGATCGCTTTTATCAGACCAATCGTTCCTATCGATATTAAATCCTCTACACCTACACCCGTATTGTCAAACTTTTTTGCTATGTAGACCACCAGCCGGAGATTGTGCTCAATGAGCATTGTTTTTGCTTCACTGCTGTGCTCGGTTCCAAGGCTTTCTATCGCTTTTGCTTCTTGTACTGCAGTAAGTGGCGGAGGCAATACTTCACTTCCTCCTATATAGTGTATATCATTTCCTTTTCCCATCAGCAGATTCGGAATTGTCGACATGACTCGAAACTGAAAATGGCGCGGCATTGCAACTTTAATTACCATAATGGTTCCCTCCTAATCGTCCAGAAGTATGGGATGAAGGATGATCTGATATTTCCCATCCCTGTTCACAGGTTCCTTACTCACGGCAATCACCGGATGTTCCAGGCACTGTGAGCCTTTTTCCAACGTTATTTTCATATAATCTAATGTTATCCCCGGCAGCAATCCACTGCTTTTTCCAATGGAATGATAGGGAATATAGAACATTTTCGCATCCTTATCCAGTAACTCTTTCGCAGTATCATAAGACAGAATACTGACAGGCTTTCCTGTAACCGGCTCCCTTAGATGATTTCCTGTATCACGCAGCCCACGGACACAGATCGTTTTTCCATGAAGTCCCAGTGTGACATCGTAGAAATTCTGTATCTGAAACCTCACACTCTGATACCACCTCAGAAACAGACTTACCATCCCCATACTGATGATTCCTAACGGCACGATTGGAAGTGAAATCTGCGACGCAAGCACCTGGAACATCCCTCCTGTAAAAAATGCTGTACCGGCAAAACAAAGAAGACCTTTTACAAGCAATCTCTTCTGTGCAAAGCCAAATGCCAATTTCAACATCAGTAATGCCGTAAATATCACTGTGCTGATCAGAACAAACGGCAACTGACGGAGGGGACTAGAGAGGAACAAGCATGTAATAGCCGATCCCGTACATGCTGCCAGGAGTATTCTCTCCGGCTTTCTTCTGCTCTTCAATATTCCTCCTGCCACAAAAAGCATAACAGCATCCAGAATCACATTCTCGACAAAGAAGACATCCAGATAAAACTCATAGTACACATAACACCTCCCCCGCCTGTATGGGGCACTTGGATGAAACATTTCTAATTATAATGGAGAGCTGATAAAAATTTTGTCAAATGCAGACGTTAAAAGCCAAGTTTTTTTCGACATTTATCGACATTCTCTGTGGTATGAGCTGCTAAAGAAGAACAACGTGTGGTCACTTCCCGGGAAATTTCTATCTAACGAAAAAGGTTTGAAAAAACCCGTTTCCGGGAGATTTCAAACCTTCTGTCATTTATTATAATCCATCCGCAAAAATGCCGCTTCACAGCTGTTTTTATGTAAATATTTCAAGAATCCCGCGCAGTGACTCTGCCTGTATCTGTCCCGGAGCCGATATCGCGCCTGCACTTCCAAACGTGATGGCAGAACCAAATATCTGTCCCGACACTCTGCTGACAATTCCGAGTTTTCCCATCGCCATTGTCACTACAGGAGTACTTCCGTGAATCTCTTTCATCGCAAGAGTAGCGTCCAACAGATTCAGTACATCACGTTCTGTCTTCGGCATCACTGCAATCTTTACAATATCAGCTTCTATTTCCTGCATCTTACACAGACGTGTGATAAGCTCCTCTTTCCTTGGTGTTTTTTCAAAATCATGATTGGAAGCGATAACTTTCACTCCAGCCTGATGTGCTGCTTCCACCAGTAAAAAAGAAATGTCATCCCCGCGTAAGATTTCCACATCCAGAAGATCGATCTGTCCTGTCTCAATCGCTTTTATATTTGTATGAAGATATTCTTCCGTATCCATACGGATTTCTCCACCTTCAGATTTTGTCCTTACCGTAAAAAGAATCGGGACATCTTCCAGAATATCACGAAGCAGACACAATACTTCCCCGACTTTCTCCGGATCTGACAATCCATCAAAAAAATCAGCCCTCCATTCCACCATATCAAACGGATGCTTCTTCAACTCCTCCGCTGCCTTCCTGATACCTTCCCGGGAAGTTTCTACGATCGGAACACAGATTTTGGGAATTCCCTCTCCGATCTTAATATTTCTTATTTCTACAATGGCACTCATGATTTCTTCTCCTTTTCATCCGCCAGATTTTTTAGAACACTCTTATCAACAGTACCAGTCCCTCTGAACAGTTACGACTATTTTAACATAGCACTATAGTAAAATCTATCATCATTTTGCAAAACTCTGTAACTGTTCAGAGCCATGCAGATTTATAAATATTTGCCGTGGGGAGCCCTCTC
>UQCM01000085.1 GCA_900539525.1 uncultured Blautia sp. | reverse complement strand
AGAACTTTCAAGGTTGTTTCACTGTTCAGTTATCAATGTTCTTTGTTGTCTTGTTCTCGACAGCTTCATCATTTTATCAGAACTATTCGAGCTTGTCAAGAACTTTTTTCAACTTTTTTATTTTTCTTTTTTCGCCTCACTGAAGCGACTCACACATCTTATCACCCCTGTCGATAAATGTCAATACCTTTTTTTAGTATTTTTTCTGTTTTTTGTAATGTACTCTGAACAGTTACTGTTTTTTCGCTTTGAATTTGTTAATGCTTTAATAAAAAATCCTGTGCTATCATGAGAGGACTTCTTAACTCCTAACTCAAAATAACACAGGAGGTGGTACAGTGTGGAAATTCAATCACTCTTCTGCATAGCTTTCAATCAAAAGCTTCGCCAGGTCTTTGCACTTAATGCATTGCTTCCCGATGTGCAGCTTATTCTGTACCTCTTCGAAGGTCTTCGCTCCACCATGGACTGCTTTTTCAATCTGTTCTGCTGTCACACCATTGCATTCGCAGATAATATGCTTACCGTTCATTCTCCTCTTTTCCCCTTTCATCTCCATCCAATTCAAACCAGAACTCGACACCATTATCGTAATTGTTCACACCACATTCCTGGTGCAGAGAATCCATAATCGCCTTCACAATAGAGAGACCAATCCCGCTGCCCCCATATTCCCTGGTTCTTGCCTTGTCCACTTTATAGAATTTTATCCAGATCTTATCCAGATCCTGTTGTGGTATCTGCTTTCCGGTGTTGAATACTGATATATGCACTTTATCTTCCAGTCTGCTTATCTTAACATCAATGATTTTATCAAAATCCACATGATGAATCGCATTGCTGATATAATTTGTCACGACTTCTTCTATCTTAAATTCATCCGCCCAGACATAGACCGGTCCTGCTTCTTCAAAAATAATATTCGCACCTTTCTGTTGTGCCAGAATTCTGGCTGACTGAATCACACCCCTGACAAGAGTAACAATATCAAACCGCTCCATAGTAACAGTATCATTACCGAACTCAAGCTGATTGAGAGTAAGAAGTTTCTTCACCATCACATTCATCTTAGAGGCCTCATCCATAATGACATCGCAGTAAAAATCTCTGCTCTCATCATCATCATTAATACACTCCTTCAATCCTTCTGCATATCCCTGAATTAATGCGATCGGTGTTTTTAATTCATGGGACACATTAGAGAGAAATTCCTTTCTTATCTCATCGATCTGTGTTTTCTTTTGAATATCTTTCTGCAATTCATTGTTTGCCGTCTTAAGTTCGGAAATGGTTCGCTCAAGTGTCTCAGACATCTGATTAAAATGCTCGCCCAGCTGCCCGATCTCATTTTTTCCACCACTGGTATATTTTGCATCAAAATCCAGATTTGCCATTTTTTTAGAAAGCTCTGCCAGTTCCAGAATCGGGGATGTAATCCTCTTTGATATCCACCAGATCAGAATAATACTGAAAGTAAGTGCCGCCATACTGAAATATCCCAGGAACTCATTCGATATTTTTGCATTTTCCCTGATACTCTCAATCGGAATCGTCATGGCAAAATAATACCCGGTATTTAATGTTCCCCATATTTCCAGACTGCCTGCATGATTTGTAACATCCTTCGTCTTCTGTATGACATAATGTTCATTTTTCTGAATCACTTTAATTTCCAGATCCTCAATCCCAAACAGATTGATCCCCTGAATATATCTCCACAGACGTGCCGCGTATTTACTGACCTTGCGCTCAGTTCCATCATCCAGTCCTATCACCTTGTCAAAATTTTCATCTAACACAACAAAATTGACAATGTTATTTGCTTCGCGGATTTCATTAAGTCTGGCAAGCAGCGTCTCACTCTGGTATTCTTCCGTATTCGTGACCTGGTTGATGACGTTATAAGCATCCACCAGAGTAGCTTTTTTCTTCATCATATAATAGCTTTCGAGAAAAATGTTATTGAATGCCCAGTTAGCAAGCAAGGTCAGCAGCATGATGCCGACAAAAAGCACCGTCATCTGTCTTTTAATCGAGTATTTCATCCTCTACCTCAAACTTATATCCCATGCCCCAGATTGTTTTAATATAGTTTCCTCTCTTACCAAGCTTATTTCTCAGTTTTTTGACATGTGTATCAATCGTTCTGGCATCTCCAAAATAATCGTAATTCCATACATTATTAAGAATCTTTTCCCGTGAAAGGGCGAGTCCCTGATTTTCCATAAAATACGCCAGCAACTCAAACTCCTTAAAGCTGAGATCGATTGCCTTTCCATCCACTGTTACCTGATGCGCCGCTTTATCTATCTCAATACTTCCTGCTTTCAGCAGATCATCAGCAGAAAGCGCATTGGTACGTCTGAGAATTGCTTCCACACGTGCTACAAGAATCTTGGGACTGAAAGGTTTTGAAATATATTCATCTACTCCCAGATTAAATCCCAGCAGTTCATCCTGCTCATCAGAGCGGGCTGTCAGCATGATGATCGGCACCTTAGAATAAGCACGGATTTCACGACACACTTCCCACCCGTCCATTTCAGGCATCATGACATCCAGTATGATCAACGCAATATCCTTCTGGGCAAAAAAAAGATCAATCGCTTTTGCACCATTTTCCGCCTCAAGCACTTCAAAATTCTTCTTCACAAGAAAGTCCTTTACCAGTTTCCGCATTCTGCTCTCATCATCTACTACCATTACCTTTAATCGTTCCATAAAAATGCCTCCCGCTTTTATTCTTTTTCGTAACTGTTCAAAGCCCATTCTCATAACCGCCTCTGCATGGGCTCTGAACAATTACTCATTATTTTTACAGGCAAGGTGTTTACCAAATTGTCAATGGTATAGTTCATTAATATAGCAGATAATTATGTCAGTTCTGTGAAAACGCCAATCTTTTCACGAATCGACTGCATCCTTTCATCCGTCTGTGCAATCGTATCCGCACACTGTTTTAATTCTTCACTGATCAACTCTGCGTTTTCTACGTGCTCCAGATCTTTTTTATAGCGGAGCTGATGCTCAAGGCTTGCCCAGAAATCCATTGCAATGGTGCGAATCTGAACCTCCACTTTCATCCTCCGTTTTTCTTCTGAAAAAAAGACCGGTATTTCAATAATCAGATGGAGACTACGATATCCGTTCGACTTCGGATTGCGGATATAATCCTTTACCTGAAGCACTGTGATGTCATCCTGTCTCGACAGCCACCTCGCCACATCGTAAATATCATCAATAAAATAGCAGATGACACGGATTCCGGCGACATCGTTCAGATTTTCCATCATGGATTCCAGCGACACTTCCAGTCCACGGCTCTCCATTTTTTTCAGAATACTGATCGGCTTTTTAAGCCTGGTCTTAATAAACTCAATGGGATTTCTGTTATAGCGAACTGACAGCTCCTCATTTAAAACCTCAAGTTTCGTGCGTACTTCACGAATGGCACAGCTGTACATCATCATTGCTTCTTCAAAATCTTTAACACTTTCAAACAGCGAGTTTGCTGTTTCCGGCAAAATTCGTTCATTAATAAACTTCGTTACACGTTCCATATCTTCCTCCGTATTTTTCGATCTTTGATATCAGCTGAGCATCAGCAGCTGTACCTGAAAAAGGAGTGGAAAGTGACTTCCACTCCTCTGAGTTCTTTATACCGGATAAATCGTATTGCTGACAGATGCATGACACTCTCTAATAGGGATGAAAGTTTCCGTCCGAATCAGTCACGCCTTTCTCTCCAAAAATATATATCCTTCCATCGTCACCTACCCAGTTTCCATTCTCATCCTGTTCTGCCCTAATATAGTTTCCGTTTTTGTCATAGAAATCATAATAATCTGAACCAGACGAACTGTCGGAATCTGACGCATCTGCAGAACTGCCCGAGCGATATGCCGGCGGATCATAGTAATACTTTGTTCCGTTACTGTCTTCCACACTGTATTCGTAGAATGTATAAACCATGCCATTCTGATCCACCCATGCCCCATCAGAATTCTGCGTGACATAAATCGTATTTCCCGGTTCATCAAAGAAATATCTCTTTTCATCTGATGACGCATCTGCTGATTCATCTGTCATATTACCATCACTGTCAGCATCTGTAACAGCTTCCGCTGACAGCGGATTCTTCAGAACAAGAAAACTATTCATGGACTCCCGGACAGATGCCAGAAGTATCGTATCGTCTGCTTTTATATTTGCTGTTATCTGGTATCCCCTCTTCTCCAGTGCAGAAATTGATACCGCCGTATAATACGTCCCATCCGACGGATTCCTGTGTTTCAGCACATACGAACACTTACGGATTCCATCAGATTTATCAAAAAGGAAATTACTGATTTCCAGATCATCTACATTCTCTCCCAGCTTCTGCAATCTTTTCTTCAGCTTCTCCTCTGTAGATCCGATTCCAAAAGCTGCCAGTTCTTTCTTACTTTCCGCATAATCGATCGTAATCTCGCCTTCTCCATCCGAGACAAACACCAGTTTACCATCTGCATCTGTGGTATTCTTCCAGTTGGAATCAGGGAGTATAATCGAAACACCACCATCAGAGGATGTGTATGTGACCTTCTCCAGAACAGCCTGTGTCTCTTTTTCTGCAGCTGACGGAGTATCTTTTGAAGTTTCCGCCCCCTTGTTCTGACTGCTGCATCCCATGACTGCAATCGTTACGGCCGCTGCAAAGAATAATGATTTTGCATATTTTTTCTTATTTCTCATACCGTCCCCTTTCTTGCTATTATCCATCTCCTGTCTTACTTATTGTATAACGCCAACGTAATTATTTCAACTTAAATCTGTGAAATATTTCTGAAAAATCACAGCACCTTTCCAGATATAGACAAATAATAAACAAAACCCTCGTTATTGTGAGTCGAATTTTGTTCTTGCATTTTTCAGAAATCAGTGATAGCATAAGCACCGATGACCGTGCTTTTAAAGTACGGTTTGATTTTACAGAAGAGGAGGAAATTATTATGGATATCAAATTAATGAACATTGAAAATGTAGACAAATTGTTTGAGGCAGTTGACAGATGTAACGGAAAAGTTGAACTGGTAGGAGACGATATCCGTTTAAATCTGAAATCCAAACTCTCACAGTATTTCTCAATGGCAAAATTGTTTTCTGACGGTGAGATCCCGGAACTGAATCTGGTAACACATGATCCGGAGGATGCCACCATTCTGATGCGTTTTATGATGGATAATAAAACGGAGTAATAAACAAAATCCGAACTCAATGAGTTCGGATTTTGTATTTGGAATGGAGCTGAGGGGAATCGAACCCCTGTCCGAAAGCCTGTCCATCAAGGCATCTCCCATCACAGTCATTATTTTAACATTCCCTCCATCTGACGCCTAATGACAGGCTTCAGACTTCAGTAGCTTCATAAGTTCTTTCATCTCCTCAAAGCTTTGGAAATAAAGTGCCTCACATCATTTGATGCCGGTGACTCAGGCTGTGAGTAACCCGGGGCCGACAGCAGCCCTTAGGCTGCGTACGCTAAATTTTCGTCTGCGTTTATATTTAATTTCCGGTTTACTGTGCGGTCCCGGCCCGCAGATGGCTTCCCAGACTTCAAAACCCCCGTCGAAACCAGTACAACCCCTTTTGCATGTATGCTGCACGGTCTGCAGACGTTTTCAGTGTGTTTCTATATAAACACATTTTCCCTGATCTGTCAAGTGTCCGATTCATTTAATGCAACTATTTAATAAAGATTCCTGACTTTAAACTCCTTTTCCGCCTCACGTCTCTGATCCTTTTTTGCTATATCCTGACGTTTGTCATAGAGTTTCTTTCCTTTTGCAACCCCGATCTCAACTTTCACCAGGCTTCCTTTAAAATAGACCTTTAAAGGCACCAGTGTATACCCTTTCTCCGCCATTTTACCGGTGATCTTGTTGATCTCATACCGATGCATCAGCAGCTTTCTGACACGCAGCGGATCTTTATTAAAAATATTTCCTTTTTCGTAGGGACTGATATGCATTCCATACACAAAAACCTCTCCGTTTTCCACACGGATAAAAGATTCTTTGATGCTGCATTTTCCCATACGAAGGGATTTCACTTCTGTCCCATGAAGTGCGATCCCGGCTTCGAAGGTATCTTCAATAAAATAATCATGATATGCCTTTTTGTTGTTTGCAATAAGTTTTACAGATTGATTGCCCATCTGTCACACTCCTTCCTCTGCCATTTCAAAATCAACGGTACAACTTTTCCTGTCTGCTCCGATCACACGCACTTTCACTTTCTGCCCCAGCTTATATACCTTACCTGTCTCAACACCTGCCATGTCATAGCTCTCTTCACGGTAATAGTAACGGTCATCATACAGATTTGTCACATGTACCATGCCTTCTATCGTATTTTCCAGTTCGACATAGAATCCCCAGCTGGTGATCCCTGAAATCACTCCATCAAAGACTTCTCCAAGATGTTTCTCCATAAACTCTGCCTTCTTCAGCTTTTCTGTCTCACGCTCTGCCTCGTCTGCCCTCCGCTCCGTCCGGCTGGAATGAGACGCCACCTCCGGCAGTATTGCACTGTAATGGCTGAGCCGTTCCTGATTCATCTTTCCACGCAGCGTTTCTTTTATGATTCTGTGAATCTGAAGATCAGGATAACGCCTGATGGGTGATGTAAAATGACAGTAGTATTTTGCAGCCAGTCCGAAATGCCCGGTACATTCCACCGTATACTGTGCCCTCTTCATGGAACGCAGTGTCAGGCGGCTGATCAGCGCTTCCTCCGGAGAATCTTCGATCTTTGCCAGCAGTTTCTGCAGTTCCTTCGGATGGATCTCGTCCCTGTTATTCTTTATCGCATACCCGAAATTATTGATGAAAAGTGCAAGCTGCCGGATCTTTTCAGGATCAGGATTCTCATGTGTACGATACAGGAACGGGATTTCCTGCCAGTAAAAATCCTGAGCCACTGTCTCATTTGCCAGAAGCATAAAATCCTCAATAATCTTTGTAGCTACATTTCTGTCATAAGGGCTGACAGCAACAGGATGTCCCTGTTCATCCAGGATGATCTTTGATTCCGGAAAATCAAAATCAATAGATCCCCTCTTTTTCCTTTTTTCTCTCAGCAGATCCGCCAGTTCTTCCATGAGACGAAACATGGGAACAAATTCCTCATATTTTATAATCTCCTCCTCATCACCTGTGAGTATTTTTTTTACGCTTGTATAGGTCATTCTCCGTTTGGATCGTATGACTGTCTCAACAATCCTGTGCCCTGCTACGTTTCCTTTCGCATCTACATCCATCAGGCAGCTTAACGCCAGTCTGTCTACTCCTTCGTTCAGGGAACAGATACCATTCGATAACCTGTGCGGAAGCATGGGAATCACGCGATCTACCAGATAGACACTGGTTCCACGCTTTAAAGCTTCTCTGTCCAATGCACTGTTTTCCTGCACATAATTGGAAACATCTGCAATATGCACCCCCAGATGGTAGATTTCCCCTTCTTTTGTCAGAGATATTCCGTCATCCAGATCCTTGGCATCCTCACCATCGATCGTCACGATCTGCCAGTCCCGAAGATCCAGTCTTCCTTCCCGGTCGGCGGCACTCACCTCACAGCCGACGCGCTCTGCCTGATTCAACACCTTCTCCGGAAATTCTACAGGAAGTTCATAAGAACATACTACCGACAGGATATCCGTTCCCGGATCATTGATATGGCCAATGATCTCCCTGATCCTTCCTTCAGGTTTTTTACTGCCGCTGCCGTAATCTGTAATTTCCACAATTACTTTATGACCATTTACCGCACCTTTCGAACACTCTGCAGGAATAAAGATATCTTTTGTGAATTTCTGATTGTCAGGAACTACAAAACCGAAATTACGGCTTTTCTGATAAGTCCCTACGATTTCTGTAATCTCATGGGATATTACTTTAACTATGACCCCCTCCCGCCGCCTGCCTGTCTTTTCCCGCAGAAGAGATACCTGTACTGTGTCACCATGAACCGCATTTCCTGTATTCGCTTCCGATACAAAAATATCTGTATCCTGTCCTTCTACCTCTACAAATCCAAAGCCTCTGGCATTACCTGAAAACCTTCCGGTAAATAACGGTACTTCGGCAATTCTGTATTTTCCACGCTTACTAAGCTCTATTTCTCCATCCTTTATCAACTCGTCGAGAACCTCAAGAAGCTCACTTCTGTTTTCCTTTGGCACCTGAAGAATCATTGCCAGCTCCTTGATTTTCATCGGTACATACTGTTTGTCGTTCAACAGGCTTAAAAGAACCTGCTTTCTTTTTTCTAATAAATCTTTTTCCATTCTATTCTCACTTTCATGTTCTGGCACACAGGACCTTCGTGTGCGTCTTCCGGAGAGTTTTGTTATATAGAAAAGCAGGAGGAATTTTCTAGTATAGCGTCCGTTCAAGTACGCCTTGGCGTACTTGCCGCGGTGTGGTCGAATGCGAAGCATTCTTC
>UQCM01000084.1 GCA_900539525.1 uncultured Blautia sp. | reverse complement strand
ACGTGTCTTATATCCCCATAGCTAAAGCTAGGGGTTTTACGACACATTTGATAACATTTTTCTTCATCATATTATCTAAAACTTATCAAGTATACTTCTCGATATCCTCCCTATAGTTTTAAATGTGTTGTGTCACCTGCGCCATATTTCCATCTTTTTGCAGGTGAGCGTATCCATCTGGATTTCACTGACCATTTCTTTATCCAGGTAGATATGTTCATCTTCCTGTCCGGAATCATCGATGGACTGAATCTCTAACAGTTCTTCTGAGTAACTCCGAATATATCCCGTAATATATTCAGATGGAAGCTCAAATACCAGTAACTTTTCCTTTTCCATGGAAAACCGGAACAGCTCTTTCAGTATATCCTGATCATTTTCAGGCGCAAAACCTATATTCCCGTCATTTTGCGCTTCACAAAAGTACGGCACTCTCTTTTCATAGCACCCATCTGTCCCACACTGGAAGATATCTTCCACCCGCATCCAGCGGTAGCCGTCATACAGACCCTGCGGTGAATAGTATTTCAGAAGCAGTTCCTCCTGATTCAACTCTGTAATGTAACCGACCGCAAAGGAATCGTCTTCTTCCGGATCATTAAAAACACTGATCAGCTGTTCCTTTTCCTTTATGCACTCCAGGACATGATACATATCGGAAACATCACTGTTACAGACATCTGATACTTCCACATCCGATCCGGCCAGCCTTTCGATCTCTCTGCAGGAAATCGTATCCATGTAGATAGCATCTACCATTTCCATGCTCAGATATACCGTTTCTTTCTCCTGTCCGTACGTATCAAATTCCCGGATGACCAGAACGTTATCCGAGTATTTCATGACATATCCGGTTAAAACCTGTGATCCGGTCGTAACTTCCAGAAGCTTTTTCTTTTGCATGGAAAATAACAACAGTTCCTTTAAAATTTCTGATTCCTCTTTAACTGTAAAATCGGGCTCCTCTTCCAGATGAAGACTGCAAAGCTTCAGAATCTTTTCTTCATATCTCCCATTTGCGGCACATCGAAACACACCTTCTGTACGAACCCACATATATCCATCATACTGTCCATTCGGCGATATTGCCTTAATCAGCAGTTCCTCCGGAGTCAATGCAGTAACATATCCCACCATAAATGTACTGTCCCGCTCCTCATCCGTGTAAATACTTACCAGTTTTCCATCATCTTTCATACGTTTTAAAATATGATACATTTAATTGCCTCCATTTTCACCTTCACAACAATGTTCCGCGTTTCTCTCCTTACTCCATGTTTCAAACTTTCATATCTTTTTCAATCTTTTTCAAATACCTCTTGTATTTTGTTCGGGCAATGAAACCGTCACCATATTCGTTATTCCGCTTTTCTACATTTCCTATCAACTTTGATAAACTCACTTAATTCTTTCCACATTTCTTTTGCTTTCTTTAAATCAGTCATGCTTTCGTCCTCATTTTCAAACATCCGGATGATTCTCTGGAAAGGATACTCATCTTCCTGTAACCTGATCCCTATCGGAACGATATAGTCATATCTCCATACCTGTCGAATTCCCCCGGGATAGTAATAGCGTGTAAGATCACAGTCTGTTCTCCTTAAACATTTCTTTACTTCATCACGTACCTCATCAGCCGGAGATATACCGGCTGAATCTGTCCACCAGGTTTCTTCTTCTCTCACTCCCTGATACTCCAACAACAGAGAAAGCCCGGAATTATCAGAGCTCACAATCAATATTCTTGGTGTTTCTTTTGCGTTCATTCTTGTGAGCATGTCCTTCTTCGCCCCCAGATAGTCATCCACATAACCGCTGACCTCTTCAAAAATGCGATTTACCTCCTGTTCATTGAAAAGATTTCTAATACTGTTCAGCAGCATATAGATTGCTGCTGACTGAACCCGATACTGATCTCCTCTCGCTTCGCATATGAGGTCTTTCATGGCCTTGATTCCATCTCTGTCACCGGAATGGTATCTGTTTGCTTCATAACTGATTCTTACCCAGGGATCCTTTTCTCTTTGATACAGGGGAGCGATGTTTTCACGATACCTCTTCATACTGGATTCTGTATAACCATATCGGTTCACCCAGATATCAAAATATGAACCTACTGCGTATCCTCTGACCATTCTCTGCCCACAGGTCATCAACTGATACAGTCGCTGCTGAGATCTCTCCTGTATTCCCATTCCAAGTGAATCTATGGCGTTGACCTTTACCAGCCACTCCCTGTCATATGTCATTCGGCGAAGAATTAACTCATCATCATCATTACATCGAAAGCCAAGGATCTCTGCTACATAATAACGAATGTTCTCATCCTTGTCGGTCACATACCGATAGATCTTTTTCCTTTCCTCTTCATCCGGCATACCTCCATCCTCAAGAATCTTTTCAAGAAAAGTTTCTCTCGATAATTTATTCATTTTATGTTTCACCGTATTTCCCCCGTTTGCTTCAGAGTCCTTAAATGATTGAATGTGCTTCCAAACTTAATCATTCATTTCCACGTCTTTGCTTGTCTCTTCCACCGGATACCTGATGAAAGTAATCTTTTCGCCGTTAAAGTATTGCCCCACTTCATCAAGAACATGGACGACCAGCTTCTTTTTTCCGAAACGACAAACACCTGCTAATAACGCTAATGAATCCACTTTTTCGCCTTTTAATCCACCTGATTTCTGTAATTTCTCCCAATCACTTTTTTCCCAGAATCGTATGTAATATGTCATATCAAATCCCACTTTACATTCGAATATTTCATCTCCCACCTTGATCTCACCGTCCAGAACCGGGCGTCTGTCACCTTCCTTAGGAACTGTTTCCTGTGTAACCTCAAACCACAAATCTCCCGATTCCGACACCCACTTTGCCGGACCATAGTCAAACGGCCGCTCACCATTTGGAAGATCCTGACAGGATGTAAGCAAAAGCATGCAGACAACTGCAATCCCTGCTATCAGATACTTCTTTATTTCTTTCTTCATAAGATACTCCTTACCTGTAAATCAAGTATGTTACTACCGTCCTCCTGAAATGCCCATATCGAATCGAATATTGTGTTGAATGATAATTTTGACTTTCCTTCTCTGTTTTTTTCAATCATTTTCAAGTGCAGGATCTCCTGTGAATCCTATTCCAGATAAATATCCATAAGCTTCATCCAAATTCCTTCAATATTCTGACAATCCGGTTGATTCATAAAATCCAAAAACTGTTTTTTAACACCTTCCTCAGATATATCTTTCTTCCTGCTCATCAAATATTCAATTCCCTTATCCTGCTCTGCTTTCGACAAATTCTGAACATATGAAGCAAAACCGTAAATATCATCATTTTCAACAAAATTATCTACTTTCACGGTGTCCAGCTGTTCTTGATATACCCGGAGAATAACATTCAGCTCTGCTCCCAGTTTGGATACCATCCTCAGAAAAGAACTGCTAAAACAAAGACATGGTGTCTCATCACCTGCTATCTCTGATACCACATCAATACCTATTTTAAATGAATGAAGTTTTTTTAGCTTTCGTAACAGATATACTTTTGATGCGAAAACTGCTTCCAATTCATCTACCTGCTGTTCAATGTCCAGTGTCTCTTTCATTTCTATTTTATAAATCCAATATGCCAGCTGCTCCGCTGAGTATCCATTACATTCTCCATTTGTAAAACGTATCTCCGCCGGAACAATTCCTGTGGCTTCTGTAATCTTCTCCAGATCACACTTTCTTCCTTCAACCTTCAATCTTACTTCACATCTTGTCTTAAACTCTTCAACTTCCGGTTCTTGTGCCAACAAATTTTCTCCTTTCTGCCAGACCGATACGGAAACGCATTTAATTTACGTATAAATCAATGTCAAAACTCATTCCTATTTCTGATACAAATCTCAGAAATTCCGGGGGAAATACTATATCAGGTACAGCTCCATTTTCAATCACCGGTACAATACCAAGGACAAAATCTAAATGATACTTTTTCTTTAGTTCACATAGTTTTTTTACCTTTGGATTAAACATTTGGTAAATGGTCTCCAGATGTATCCGGATATCCATGATTTCTTCATACCCGGTATTGTATTGCCATTCTGAATACAGACATTTTCTGCCAGTTTTCCGGACGGGTTCTCCCCGGTGTTTCACCATTGTGGGTATGATTTCCAGTTCTTTGGTAATATCCTCCGGACTGAAGAAATCCCCGACAATACGAAATTCCGTCATGATTTTAGTTTTATCAGATATTGTATTTAATGAATTTTCCTGTTGGAATTCGTTTACCTTTATCTCGTCAATCATATATGAACTTTCTTCCCCTTCACTCATACTACGTAACTGTTCAGAGCCCATTCGCATCCTTGATAAACTCACTTAATTCTTTCCACATTTCTTCTGCTTTCCTGAAATCAGTGACGCTTTCATCCTCATTTTCAAACATCCTGATGATTCTCTGGAGAGGATACTCATCTTCCCGCAGTTTGACGCCGATGGGAACAACATAATCATATTTCCATAGATGTCTGATACCTTTTGGATATTGGAATTTCTGGATGGCACAATTTTCATTGTGCTGTACGAAATCTCTCACTTTCTTGTTGATTTTTTTCGCAGGGATGAGTCCGGCTGAATCTACCCTCAAATTTCCCACTGAGCCGAAATACTCAAACAACTGGGAAATCCCTGAATTATCCTGATCAATGATCAATATTGCCGGCTGTTCCTTTCGTTTTGCAGCAGCTCTCATTTGCTTTGTAAAATAAAAAGATTCCTCATCATAACCGGCTGCCTCCTCGAAAATCTGATTCATCTCCTTTTCATTGGATTGTTTACGCATTTCCAACAAGAGTTTCACACCAGTCTCCTGAACACAATAGTCCTGCGTCTCGCAGACTAATCTCTGTAAGTTGGCAAGTCCTGCCTTATCTCCTGACAGATACCGGTTTCTTTCGTAAAAAACCCGTACAAACGGATCTTTCTCTTTCTGATATCGTTCTTCAACTTTTGCCCGGTATGCTTCCATACCGGGTACTGTATAACCGTTCCGATTGACCCAGATATCAAAATAAGCGCCTGCCGCATATCCCCTGATTGCAGACGACTTCGCTGACATCAATGTAAATAAGCGATCCAGAGACTCTTTCTGTCGTCCATTTTGCTGCAGAGCCCGAATGGCACATATGCGTACCATCCGTTTTTTATCATATGTCAAATGACGCAGATAACGTTCATTACGTGCACAGCCGTACATTCCCAGCACATGAGCCGCTGCCATCCGGATATGTGCAGTGCTGTTCTTTGCACATTGATAGATCTTTCCCCAGTTCTCCCTGTCAGGCAGGATGCCTGTGTCCAGAATATTTTCCAGATACTCCAATTTCTTCTTATACGACAAATCGCCTTCCACCTGTTTGATCCATTTGTGTTCTGCCGTTTCGCTCAGCTGTCCCAGCGTGTCCAGCGTTTTTTGCTGAAGCTTTCTGATTTCATCCAGAAAACTCTTTGGAGCCAGCGATTCCACATCCTCCAGTTCGCATCCTTCTTCTATGATGTTAATAATATCCCTGCTGCAATGACAGCTTTTTAACAGATCAACCATGCCAGGGGTAAACAAAAAGCAGCTTGCTTCATCAACGGTAATCGTTTCGTGCTCCAGTGCAGTAAGCGTTCCAAGGACAGACAGGAGTATCGCTTTTTTATCACAACTTCTTCTCAAATCCGTTCTTTGTATCTTCATCCGGTCACCTCAATCCATTGTTCGGTACTTTCTTGCATTTCTATTTTCAGACAGTTTCCCCGGTCTTCTGTATATCACTCCCTGTCATATGTCCCCCTCCACAAATTCCCTTATCATCTCACGGACTTTTTCTATTTCTTCGAAATCCGGGGCATCGTCTATTCTGCCGTATATGTATTTACACACAGCTTTCAGCATCTGTTTTCCTTCATCCCAATCCATCCTGTTTTCATCCACATTTTCAAACAGGGGAATGATCCTGTGAAAGGGATAATCATCCGGATTAAGTACGATTCCTATTGGCACAATATAGTCAAACTCTTTTAGAATACGAATCCTTTCCGGACATTGATATCTGTTGATATCATATTCCTTTTCCTTTTTCAGAAATGCTGCCAGCCCTGCATCAATCGCCTCATCCGGATCTGTTCCGGCTGACAGTGCAAAAAATTTCAGAAAAAACTTATCCAGAAATGCTTCATATTCCAGCAGCTGCGATAATCTGGAGTTACATCTGTCCAGAATCAATACTCTCGGCCATTCCGGCTGCTCCAGATATTTTTTTATCTTGGTTTTCAGCCCGTACTCATCTGAAACTGTGTGATATGCTTCATGCAGCATACGGTTTATCTTATCCCTGTTTGCGTATGTTCTCAGAGATACGATCTTATCCAAAGCTGCATTTCGGATTCTGTAATCATCTGAAAATTCACCTTGTAATGCTTTCCGAAGCCTGGTCAACGCTTCTTCTTTTCCTGCAAAACAACGCTGTCTTTCGTAGAGCATCATCAGAAAAATATTCTTTTCGTTATGATACAGACTTTCTATATCTTCTAGATATTTGTCCATGCTCGTTTTATTGTAGCCAAACATATTTACCCAGACATCAAAATGGCTATCGATTGCACAGTAACGAATCAGTGAATTTTGAGAACTCATCAGTTCTTTCAGACGACTTAATGTTTCCATTTCACAGCCATGTGCCAAATGCTTCGCCGCAGCGCCCCGTACATATCTGTTCTTGTCATAAGTCATGTTACGCAATATTTCCTCCGTCTTTTTCATTGGTCGCAAAGATAACACTCTTGTCACTTTCGCCCGTATGTGAGGATTTTTATCTTCTGACATGACATAGATTTTTTCCAGTTCTTCCGGGGCAGGCACATAACCTTCCTCTATGATTTCTTCCATAAAGCGCATTTTATATGTAAAGTTATTTTTTTCTTTCTTCATTCACCCAACTCCCATGTTGATATTCCTTAGCTGTCCTGTCTGCACATCTCCCAGATTCAGAAAAAGATGTGAGGTTTCTCTTATTCTGTCAATTCCGCCTCAGGAACCGTGCTTATCTCTTTGCAAACAACAACCCTGCTTGCTGTATATATACGAACACACGTCTTTCACCATTCTTTCCCCCTGATCCCAGTCCCATATATTTTCATCCACATCTTCTAATACTGGTATTATCGTCTGAAAAGGATAATCTTCCGGATTCAGTTTCTGCCCCACAGGCACTATAAAATCATACCAGTAAAGGTGCATGACCGGTTTCGGATATTGAAATCCTGTTATGTCTGTTTCTGTTTTTCTTTTGATAAGCTGAGACAGGTTTTCGTTTATCCTTTTTCCGGGTTCCAATCCGGCAGAACTGAATACGAAATCTGTATTCAGTGACTCGCCTATGAACTCCAAAAGCTGGGATGTTCCTGTATTATCTCTGTCCAAAAACAGAATCTGAAGTGAGTACTGATCGATTCTTACTTTATCAGGACATGTTTCCAGTATGGACGGCGAAACCGTACTTAAAGCATTTTTTATATTTTCCTTTGATGAAAGACTCATGATTTCATTAATGGTACTGATTACCGCAGGCAATACATCTGTCTCCTCCTGACCTGCGTTTTTTATCAGATCAATCATCTTCTCTATGGCATCCCTCTCGCCTGCCAGATAGCGATTCCGCTCGTAATTTATCAATACCCATGATCTGTTCTCTTTTTCGTAAAACTCCCGGATGTCTGTCAGATATCCGTGCATACTTTCCCGGCTATAACCATATCGGTTTACCCAGACATCGAAATATGACATCACGGCATATCCAGATTCCTGCTTTCCAGTCTGGTTTCTGATCAATTCCTTTAAGCGCTGAAGTGTTTCTTTCTGCCGCCCGATACCCAAAGAATCAATGGCATTGATCCGTACCAGACTGTTTTTGTCGTATGTCATCGACCGAAGCACTGCTTCACTCTCCGGAACATACCGCCTCACCAGTGCTTTGGCCACACTCCAGCGAATACACGGGTTTTTATCCCCAGCCAACCGGTACATCTTTAGAAGGTCGACATCTTCAGGAAGATTCTCCGACTGTATCACATCATCAAGGTATTTCTGTTTATTCCTATAATTATTTCTGCATTTCATGTATGAATCCTCCTGTACACCTTCACAATGTTCCACGTTTCTCTCCTTACTCCATGGTTCAGGATTCCTAAAATGGTGAATGTGCTTCCACACTTAATCATTCATTTCCACGTCTTTACTTGTCTCTTCCACCGGATACCTGATGAAAGTAATCTTTTCGCCATTAAAATATTGGCCCATCTCCTCACGCACCTTAACCACCAGTTTCTTTTTTCCAAACCGACAAGTCCCCACCACTAGTTCTTTAGATGACTTTCTCTTTAATTTATCGCTTTTCTTTACCAACTCCCAGTCGTTTTCTTCCCAAAAACTTACAGTATAGGCACCATTAAATTCTACTTTACATTCGAATATTTCATCTCCCACCTTGATCTCACCGTCCAGAACCGGATAATCGGTTCCACCCTTAAAAACGGTTTCCTGTGTAACCTCAAACCACAAATCTCCCGATTCCGACACCCACTTTGCCG
>UQCM01000083.1 GCA_900539525.1 uncultured Blautia sp. | reverse complement strand
AGAGCACTTGACTTTTAATCAAGTTGTCCGGGGTTCGAATCCCCGATGTCTCATTAACAGGACTTATCAGATCATTTAAATCAAAGGTTTTTAGAGAAATTAAGCACTCTGTAAAAGAGGTGCTTTTTTATCGAATATACTTATGCGAATGGGACAACCGCATCGGCAAATTCTAAGGAGCAAAGAAAGAGAGGTTTCCATGAAACGAAGAAAATATGCAGTCGCTGCTCTGATTATGTGTGGCGCTGCCATTTGTCTGTTTCTTTTTGTAATGAAAATGAAAAACTCTTATGAAAGAGTTCCGGAGGATCCGGTGGATCGTGCTTCTTTGAGGACTGCCGGGGAGTTAAAAGCAGAGAATCCTGATATACGCCTTGCGGTAGAAACGTTGCCTGTCAGCCGGGATACGAAGAGCATTGCTTTTATTTTGGAGAACCGCACGGATGCAGGTATTTCTTATCAGAATGGAATCATGATCGACCGGTTGACAGAAGACGGATGGTATTACTGGGGAAGTGCCGGTAACAGCTATGAAATCGGATACGGGGTAGAAGCACAGGGAAAAGAGAGGATAGCGTTCGCTCTTGCGGGCAGTGTGCTTGGAGATGGGGATTATCTGGAAACGTATGATGGAGAGACGCTTTTTGCGGACGGAAAAACTCTGGAGGGAAATCCGAAAGCAAAAGTTATTCTTTATCCGGGCAGATATCGTGCCAGGATACAGGTGGCTGTCGATTCTGATTCACAGACGGAAGCATATGAGGCAGTATGTGAGTTCACAAGCGTTGAGCAGAAATCAGATGATTTAGATTAGAAGGGATTGGCAGAGGCCGCAGATGATGTGTATCTGTGGCTTCTGCCAATTTTGTTACTGTTCACTCCGTGACCAGTAACACGCTTCGCGATGCACAGATATGATGCATTCTGCATCATATCGCGCTACTACTCTCGGATTTTCTGTGACTTTCGCTGCGATACACTCACAGAAAACACCTCGAACTGGCAGACGTGTGAACTGTAACCCAATTTTATCTGTTGACAAGTCGGAGAGTAACATATATATTCAAAGGTGAGGAATCACATGATTTTCTCAAAGTTATAGGTTATACTTGAGAAAAAGGTAACTATTTGTAGTCTCAGAACAAAATGAAAACAGGAGAAAGTGTATGAATCATTTGGATGAATTAGAAGCAGAAGCGATTTATATCATGCGTGAGGTTGCCGCAGAATGCGAAAAGCCGGTAATGCTTTATTCGATTGGAAAGGATTCTTCGGTTATGCTTCATCTTGCGATGAAAGCGTTCTATCCGGAAAAGCCGCCATTTCCGTTCTTACATGTAAATACGACATGGAAGTTTCACGAAATGATCGAATTTCGTGATGAAAGAGCAAAAGAGCTTGGGATTGAAATGCTGGAATATATTAATGAGGAAGGTGTGGCACAGGGAATCAATCCATTTGACCATGGCTCTTCCTATACGGATATCATGAAGACGCAGGCTCTGAAGCAGGCATTGAATAAATACGGATTCACAGCAGCTTTCGGAGGAGGAAGACGAGACGAGGAGAAATCACGTGCGAAAGAGAGAATCTTTTCCTTCCGGAATCGTGAGCAGGCATGGGATCCGAAGAATCAGCGTCCTGAGATGTGGAAGCTGTTTAATACAAAAATCGAGCAGGGGGAGAGCATTCGCGTGTTCCCGTTATCAAACTGGACTGAGAAGGATATCTGGCAGTATATACGCAGAGAGAATATCCCCATTGTGTCCCTGTATTTTGCAAAAGAACGTCCGGTAATCGAGCGGAACGGTCAGCTGATCATGGTGGATGATGACCGGATCAAGCTGCTTCCGGGTGAGAAAGTGGAGATGAAGAAAGTACGTTTCCGTACACTGGGATGTTATCCTCTGACGGGCGGTATGGAGTCGGAAGCAGAGACACTGGATGAGATTATAGAGGAGACACTGGCTGCTGTAGAATCGGAGAGAACGAGCCGTATTATTGATTCGGACGGCGGTTCTGCCAGCATGGAAAAAAGAAAGCGGGAGGGTTATTTTTAGAGATGAGAGACGATTTGTTGAAATTTATCACCTGCGGAAGTGTGGATGACGGAAAATCTACATTGATCGGACATATGCTCTATGATGCGAAGCTTCTTTTTGCCGATCAGAAAAAGGCTCTGGAGCTGGACAGCAAGGTAGGGTCCAGAGATGGAGATATTGACTATTCCCTGCTGCTGGACGGGCTGATGGCCGAGAGAGAACAGGGAATTACCATTGATGTTGCGTACCGGTATTTTACGACGGACAATCGCAGCTTTATTGTGGCAGATACTCCGGGACATGAGGAGTATACGAGAAACATGGCAGTAGGTGCATCGTTTGCATCCCTGGCCGTTATTCTGGTGGATGCCAGCCAGGGTGTGCTGATCCAGACAAAGAGACACTCCAGAATCTGTTCTCTGATGGGAATCAAGCATTTCGTGTTTGCCGTAAACAAAATGGATCTGGTACATTATGATAAGAAGAAATTTAAAAAGATCGAAAAAGACATCAAGGTGCTGATGGCCGAGTTTGACTACCGGAGCCTGAAGATTATTCCGGTTTCTGCTACGGAGGGTGATAATATCACCCATACGTCAGACAGTATGCCATGGTACACCGGAGAGTCCCTGCTCACTTATCTGGAGAATGTGGATGTGAGCGAGAAGGAAAGCGGACTGGGATTTTCCATGCCCGTGCAGAGAGTCTGCCGTCCGAACCATAATTTCCGTGGTTTCCAGGGACAGATCTCAAGCGGTGAGATCGCAGTCGGCGATACCATTACAGTGATGCCCAGCAGGGAGACAGCAAAGGTAACAAATATCCTTGACGGGGACAAACCGGTGGAGAAGAGTGACAAGGGACATGCTGTGACGATCCAGCTGGATACAGAGATTGACGTGTCCAGAGGCTGTGTTCTGGAGAAGGATTACCAGCTCTGTACAGGCTCCATGTTTGCAGCATCTATTCTGTGGATGGATGACACCAGTCTGATCGCGGGACGAAATTTCTGGATGAAGATAGGAACGCAGCAGATTCCGGCGACTGTTATGAAGATTAAGTATAAGATCGACGTAAATACAGGCGCAGAGGTCTATGCGGACACGATTTATAAAAATGAGATCGCATACTGTGAGATTTCTGTAGGAAGCAAGATCGTATTTGACAGATTCGAGAATAACAGGGAGTTAGGTTCCCTGATCCTGATCGACCGTATCACGAATATGACATCAGCCTGCGGTGTTGTACTGGAGCCGCTGGCGAGAGGAAAGAGCCTGACCTGGCACAATATGGATATTACACGGAGCCTGCGGGAGAGCCAGCTTTCTCAGAAGGCGGTTACTGTCTGGATGACAGGACTGTCCGGCGCAGGCAAATCAACCCTTGCCAATGCAGTGGAGAAGCGGCTGTTTTCTATGGGTAAGCATACCATGCTTCTTGATGGTGATAACATCCGGATGGGTCTGAACAAGAACCTGGGATTTGAGGAAAATGACCGGATCGAGAATATCCGCAGGATCGCAGAGGTATCAAAGCTGATGAATGATGCCGGACTGATCGTTCTGACTTCTTTCATCTCTCCTTTCAGGCAGGACAGAAGAAATGCCAGGGAGATCATTGGTGAGAGCTTTGTTGAAGTCTATGTAAGCACACCGATCGAAGAATGTGAGAGACGTGATGTCAAGGGACTTTACAAAGAAGCGAGAAAGGGAAATATCCAGAACTTTACAGGTGTCAGCAGCCCGTATGAAAAGCCTGAGAATGCGGAGATCGTTGTAGATACCAGTAAGCACAATATGGAAGAATGTGTGGATATCGTACTGGAAGGATTGAAAAAGTATCTGGAAGTGTAACTGTTCAGAGCCATGCCTCGAAAAGGCATTTTGCGAATGAACTGTGAACAGTTATCCGGATGTAGAATAGAAACGGGTAGAACATGAAAAAACTTTCAAAATTTGTCGGGGCTATGGCCAAAATCGGGAGTATCGGTTTTGGCGGCGGCAGTGCACTGATTCCTGTAATCGAAGAGGAGATCGTGCATAAACAGAAGCTGGATACGAAACAGAATCTGGATACGGATGTGATTGTAGCGAGCATCACGCCGGGAGCGCTTCCCGTGGAGATCGCGGCCTCTCTGGGCAGGAGGATCTTTGGAACGAAAGGAATGGTTCTTGGCTCTGTGGCGATGGCGCTCCCCGGTGCACTGATCACGGTACTGCTTTTAACGCTGCTGTCTACCGTTCAGTCAGAATTTCTTAAGATGATAGATCTGGTTTCAATAGGTATATCAGTTTTTATCATGTATCTGCTGATATCCTATATTAAAAGCATGCTGCAGGAGTGTCAGAAGGAGAGCACCGCGCGGAAGGAAAAAGCCATCTTTTTGATGGCAGTTGTCTTTCTTCTGGTGTGTGAGAAGAATGTATATCATCTGCTTGGAACGGACTTAACACCGATTTTTTCTGTGTCCACAGTTGATGTATTGCTGGTGGCATTTTTCTGCATGCTGTATTCCAGAGGAATCTACAGTCTGAGGCATCTGGGGTTTATGGTTGTTCTGGGCGGCGTTTATCTGTTCAGCCACGGAAAATCCCGGCTTATAGAAAATATTTTTGTCATCCGTATCTCCGAAGGCCTGATGATCGCCATGTCCGTATGGGGGGCATGGCAGGATATTCAGGCAAAGAACTGGAAGTACAGGAGAAATGGGGAGACCATCTGGAGGGATCTGAGGATCTGGCTGCTTCTCCTTGTTCTGTGCAGTGTTCCCGCGGTCCTGATGAACCGGGAAGCATTTGCGTTTCTTGGAAAGGGCGTGGCATCCGCAGTGATGTCCTTTGGCGGCGGAGATGCGTATCTGACCATTGCGGATGGTCTGTTTGTTGAAAGCGGCATGGTGACGGAACAGCAGTATTACAGCCAGATCGTTTCGGTGGTCAATGTACTGCCGGGTTCGATTCTGTGTAAGACGCTGGCCGGAGTCGGCTATTATGTCGGATGGAATGCTGCGGGCAGCGTGCTTGCAGGAGTTCTTTTTGCTGTGGCAGGATTTGCATGCAGTGTGGTGGCGTCCTGCAGCTTTTCCATCATCATATATCACCTCTACAGCAATCTGATCTCACTTAAGGCAATTCAGATGGTGAGCCGCTGGATCCGTCCGATTATTGCGGGACTGCTGATGAACATTATGCTGTCCCTGTGTAATCAGTCGGTAAAGGCTGCATCGCAATTCGGGATTTCCGGTGCAGGAGTTCTGCTGGCAATTGGAGCCCTGTATCTTCTGGATGCAGTACTGATTAAGAAATTTAAAGTAGGAACCGTTGGAATATTGCTTCTCAATGCGGCAGCATCATTTTTGCTTTTGCTGTGTTAGGGAACGGGCAATTGAGGAAAGGGAGAATTATGACAACAGTTTACATAAGTATTGGAACACCCAAGACGGGAACAACAGCTCTTCAGAACTTCATGCGCAGAAATGATGGGGAGATGCGGAAGCAGGGGTACTGTTATCCTCTGCTGCGACTTGGCATTTCCGGTCTGTACAGGGACAGAAACGGACAGTTTCTGATTTATGAGTCACATCAGGAAAATAAAAAGGAGCATGAGGCAGAGGTTAAGAAAAAGGCCTATGAGCAGCTTGGTGAGCTGGCAAAGCAGTATCCGAACATTGTTCTCTCAGATGAACAGATCTGGTACCGCTGCAGAAGGAGTGAGAATTTCTGGCGCGAGGTGATCGAGGATTTCAGAAAGATCAACTGTGAGATCAAGGTGATCGCATATCTCAGGAGGCAGGATCTTTTGATCCAGTCACTCTGGAATCAGAGCATCAAGATGTTCCGGAAAGGAACCATGACCTTCCAGCAGTGTATGGAAAATGACTATTTCCGGTATTTTCCGATGGATTACTATGAGAACCTGAAATTCATCGAAAAGGATCTGGGAAAAGAAAATATCATTGTACGTCCATACGAGAGAGGCAGATTTGAGGGAAGTGAGCATACCATCTTTTCAGACTTCTTTGAGAGTATTGGTCTGAAGCTGACCGATGGATTTGACCGGGACGGAGATACGAGAAATCTAGGTCTGGAAGGAAATTATATTGAAATCAAGCGACTGATCAATGGTGTGCCGGAGTATCGGGAAATGCGTGACTTCTTAAGCCGTCCTGTTTTGTATGGCAGCACTTATCGAAGTGAGATCGGTGAGAATCCCAAATCGGGCATGTTTACCTATGAGGAACAGGTAGCCTATCTGGCACAGTTTGAAGAGGGAAATCAGAAGATTGCGGAGGAATACCTGGGACGGCCCAAGGGAGAGCCGCTGTTCTATGACGAGGTGCGGGCTATGCCTGTATGGTCTCTGAATGAAGAGACGATGTATCGTGATATCATCACAACGATGACTGAAGCCTTCTGTGCACAGGAGAAAAAGATGATTGAAATGAATCAGAAGATGGAAAAGCTTCAGATGATGTATAACTGCTGGTTTTTCAGGACTTACCGTAAATTAAGCAGAATGTTTAAACGTAAATAAAGGAGGGGCGAAAGCCCCTCTTCATCGTTATTTCAGAAATTCTTCCGGATTTCCTGTATCACAAAACCCCTGGAGGATGTCTGTTTTCTTTTTAAGTTTTTTCCTCGATCATCCGGTAGCCGATACCGATTTCTGTCATGATGTATTCCGGCTCGGCAGGGTTTACTTCCAGTTTTCGACGGATATTGGCCATGTTTACCCGCAGAATCCGGTTATTATTGTCAGCATAGGGTCCCCAGATATTGGAAATGATGGAATCATAAGTCATTACTTTACCGGAATTCTGGGCCAGCAGAGATACGATCTTGAATTCCACCTGTGTCAGATGCGTCTCTTTTCCCCGAATGGTGACCAGATGTCTGGTGAAATCGATCGTCAGGTCTCTGGCACGATAGATATTGTGGGTTCCTGAGGCAGACAGGCGGTTGCTGTGTCGTTCCGCTGTGCGGATGCGGGCAAGTAATTCAGAGGTTCCAAATGGTTTGGTAATATAATCGTCTGCACCAAGATCCAGAGCTTCCACCTTTTCAACCTCCTGTGTTCTGGCAGAGATGACCAGAATCGGCATCGAAGACCAGGTGCGCACCTTGCGGATGATCTCCAGCCCGTCCATGTCCGGGAGGCCGAGATCAAGAAGCACCATATCCGGACATTGGGAGGTAATGATGGAGAGTCCTTCTATTCCGGTATAGGCTTTTAATACCTGATATTGCTGTGCAGATAGTGTGGTTGAAATAAAATTACAGATATTCTCCTCATCTTCAATGACTAAAATCGTTGCTTTATACTTTTTCATAATATGTATAGTTGTTCCTTTCTCTATTACAGATTTAGTAACTGATCAGAACCCATTCGCAAAACCGCCTTTTCGAGTATTTCTATTTGCTCATGCATGGTTTTGAACAGTACAGATTTTCATGATTCGTCCGAACATTCGCCTTCCTGTGGCAGGGTAAAGATAAACTCTGCTCCCTGTCCATGGTTCCGGGCCGTTATTGTGCCATTATGTGCGATAATGATTGATTTACAGATGCTAAGACCGATCCCCATTCCCCTGGAGCTGTCCGGCGAAGCGGCGGAAGTGTATACCGTACCGTCAAATATGGTATCCAGTCGTTCAGGGGGGATTCCGATGCCATAATCAATGATATGAAACGATACAAGTTTCTCATCATAATCGACGATACACTGGATCGGTTTATCACTGTGTGCATGGATGAATGCATTTTCCAGAAGATTGATGATCACCTGTTCAATCAGCATGGCATCCATGGGTATCATCAGAAATTTTTCCGGAACCTGAACTTTGACAGAAGCTGAGGGAATTCTTTTCTTGAGGCGAAATACAGCTTCAGAAACAACCTCTTCAATCGGCTCCAGAGATTTGGTGACCTTTGGAGAGTGATCATGAATGCGTGTTACAGACAGCAGATTTTCCACCATATTTAAAAGCCAGTTGGAATCCTCACGGATATGAATGACCAGCTCCTGCTTTTCATTTTCCGAGAGCGAGTTTTCGTTTTCAAGATACGTATTGCTGGCTCCGATAATACTGGTAAGTGGTGTTCGCAGATCATGTGAGACAGCGCGGAGCAGATTTGCTCTCATTTTTTCCTTTTCAGCTTCTACCAGCAATTGTTCACGTTCAGAAATGATGTGGTTACTTTCTTTTAAATGAATCATGATCGTGCTGATGATCAGCGAGATAATCAGCATGACCAGAAAAGTCATAGGGTATCCGCTCAGAGAGAAATTCAGTCTGAAGAACGGGTATGTAAATAAATAATTGATGCAGATGATGCTGATCAGCGCAGACATTCCGCCCAGAATATAGTCAGAGGTGAGCAGGGCAATCAGTACAATCGCAAGAATATAAAACAGACCGATATTCAGACAGCTGTTCTGTATTTCATGAAAATAGAAGGATACGGCAGTCGCAAGAGACAGGGCACCAGTTGTAATCAGAAAGTTATACAGACTGCGTCGTATAATTTGTATGAGACGTAATTTTTTCATAGGCGCTCCTTTCCAAAAAGATGATTATGGGATCGTTATGATGTTGGGGTCAAAAGCATTTGACCCCATGATGCCTTCGGATTTTTCCG
>UQCM01000082.1 GCA_900539525.1 uncultured Blautia sp. | reverse complement strand
CTGAGCAAGCTCCCCAGAGCAAATTTTTATAAATCTGCATGACTCTGAACAGTTATACTAAACTGCAAAGCAGAATGCCCTGCTTTCTTTGATCTCCCACGCAGACATTCATGATCCTGTTTGTATAATCCTCTTCTGCCGGAATCGCCATCCGAATATATTCTTTTGTGTGTCCGGTGTAATATGCCTCACCATCCAGCATCACCAGCTCCTCAAAAAGCACCTCATCTGTCTTACCCGTTCTTTCGTTTTCGTATAACTCTTTGTTTTCACGGTTCAGTTCCAGCAGTATATTACTGCGTTCTGTCTTTTTCTCATCACTTACCTGATTTTCCATCTCGGCAGCCCTGGTGCCTTTGCGTCTGGAGTATTTAAAAATATGAGTCTCATAAAACTCAATCCTGGTCAGAAATTCTCTGGTAATCTCAAACTCCTCCTCCGTTTCACACGGAAATCCCACAATGACATCCGTTGTGAGGGCGGGACGCTCAAAATACTTTCTCAGAATCCGGCATTTTTCGAAATATTCCTCTGCTGTATACTTTCTGTTCATCCTCTTCAGTGTAGCATCACAGCCGCTCTGCAGAGACAGATGAAAATGCGGACAGATCTTTGGAAGAGAGCTGAGTGTTGCTGCAAACTCCTCCGTAATGATTCTGGGCTCCAGGGATCCCAGGCGGATCCTCCTGATCCCGTGAATCTCATGAACTGCCAGGATCAGATTCATCAGTGTCGTTCCCCGGTCGATCCCGTATGAGCTCAAATGGATTCCTGTCAGAACAACCTCCTGGTATCCATTGGCCGCCAGTTCCTTCACTTCTGTCAGGACATCCTCCAGTTCACGGCTTCTCACCCTCCCTCTTGCATAGGGAATGATACAATAGCTGCAAAACTGATTGCATCCGTCCTGAACCTTAATGTACGCCCTGGTATGCTCAGCGGTGCGGCTGATGGAAAGCTCTTCATACTCTCCGGTATGATTCACATCCATCACAAATTCTTCTTTCTGACTCTGCTCATACTCCCTGAGAATCTCTACCAGTTCCTTTTTTCTGTTATTTCCGATCACAATATCAATGGCATCATCGACTTCCAGATCCTCTTTCGCCGCCTGGACATAACATCCTGCCGCTACCACAATGGCATGTGGATTCATTTTTTTCGCCTTGTGCAGCATCTGTCGGGATTTGCGGTCGGCTATATTCGTTACTGTACAGGTATTGATCACATAAACGTCCGCTCCGGGCGCAAAAGGGACAATTTCATAGCCTGCCTTTTCCAGCATCTGCTGCATCGCCTCTGTCTCATATGCATTTACTTTGCATCCCAAATTGTGCAAAGCAGCTTTCTTTCCCATAAAAATCTCATCCTTTCTGCCGTTTTTTCATTCCTGTACCCTCAATTATCTGGCATCTTATCCATATACCTGCCACTTTTATTACTTTTGACGAATAACTACTGATAAGTTTGTATTATTTCGACTTGACTTTTTGCCTGCTCATGAGTAAGATGAAAGTATAAAATACAAGGGAGGTTTTTTCAATGAAAACTGTAAAGATTTCTTTAAATTCAATTGATAAAGTAAAGTCCTTCGTAAACGATATTACGAAATTCGACTATGATTTTGACTTAGTATCCGGAAGATACGTAATCGATGCCAAATCCATCATGGGTATCTTCAGTCTGGATCTGTCAAAACCGATCGATCTGAATATCCACGCTGAGGACAATGTGGATGCCATCGTTGAATCACTGGCACCATACATCATTCAGTAAAAAGCAATACCATACCGTTCGAAAGTGAATCCACTGCCCGCACAATTGCAGGCAGGTGGATTTCTTTTTTGCCTTTTCCATAGTCAGACACAGCTGCCAAACGCAGAGACAGACTGTGTCTTTCTTTTTACTCTACCCAGATGGTCTCCGTAGTCTCAATTGCTGTCTTCATCAGCTCATCAATCTTTTCTTCCAGATGTGTTTCACTGCGCCGGATGATATTGATATTCGGCTTTGTCACCGGATGCTTTGCCACGAAAATCGTACAGCAATCCTCAAACGGAAGAATCGATGTCTCATAAGTATCGATCTTTTCCGCGATATCCACAATCTCCTGCTTATCAAAACCGATCACCGGACGGAATACCGGCATGGTGCAGACATCATTCGTTGCAGCCAGGCTCTGCATCGTCTGGCTGGCCACCTGTCCGATACTTTCACCTGTAATCAGGCCCAGGCATCCCGTTTCCTTTGCAAAATGCTCTGCGATGCGCATCATATAGCGGCGCATGATAATGGTCAGCTCCTCATGCGGACACTGCTCATAAATATAAAGCTGAATATCGGTAAAGTTCACCACATGAAGATTGATCGGCCCGGAATATCTTGCCACCATGTGAGCCAGACCCACGACCTTCTGCTTCGCACGCTCACTGGTATATGGCGGCGCATGAAAATATACAGCGTCAATCTTCACGCCTCTTTTTGCGATCATATATCCTGCCACCGGGCTGTCAATTCCGCCTGACAGAAGCAGCATGGCTTTCCCGTTGGTTCCCACCGGCATTCCTCCGGGGCCGGGTATGATCTGTGAATAAATATAGATCTGATCACGGATTTCCACATCCAGCATCACATCCGGATCGTGGACATCCACCTTCATATTCGGAAATGCCTCCAGGATCCTCTCACCCAGATCACAGTTGATCTCCATGGATGTCTTCGGATAGCTCTTCTTCGCTCTTCTTGCATTGACCTTAAAGGTCATCTTTCTGTCCCCGTAGACTTCATTTAAATAATCGATCACAGTCACTGCAAGATTTTCAAATCCCTCATCCGACGTCTGGATCATCGGACAGATTCCAACAATACCAAAAACTCTCTGCAGTGCCTCGATCACCTCATCGTAATCAAAAAGACTCTCTGCCTCTACGAAAATACGCCCCTGCTCCTTGCGCACAAAAAACTTTCCTTCCACATGCTTTAAGGCATGACGGATCTGTTTCATAAGGGCATCCTCGAAAAGATGACGGTTTTTCCCTTTGATTCCGATTTCTCCATATTTTATCAAAAATGCTTTAAACATATTCTTCTCCTCTAATGTCTCGCATATCTCCGAAGCACGGGAAGCAGTTCCCGTAAAACATCGACACAGTATGCAAGCTCTTCCTCCGTGTTGTATCTGCTGAAACTGAATCTTAATGTGGCATCCAGCAGTTCACGTTCCATTCCGATTTCCTTCAGTACTGTACTTACCGGCAGCTTCTTATTTGATGAGCATGCAGAGCCTGAAGAAACGTAAATCCCCTTCTCTTCCAGTGCATGGAGCAGTACTTCACTGCGCACCCCGCGGAAGCTGACACTGACAATATGAGGTGCCCCTTCATCACCAGGAAGACTGTTGAGCACGACATCCGGAAGCCCTGATACTTCATCCATGAAATACTTCTTCAGTTTCAGAAGATAATCCCGCTTTTCCTCAAAATCCCGGTAAGCCTCCATGGCCGCCTCACCGATTCCTGCGATCCCAGGTACATTGTCTGTGCCGGACCGCATGCCTTTTTGCTGTCCGCCCCCTAAAATGAGCGGCTTTATCTTCACTTTTTCATTGACATATAAAAACCCGGTACCCTTTGGTCCGTGAATCTTGTGTCCGCTGACAGAAAGCATATCGATCCCCATCTTCTTTGGCAGAATACGGTATTTCCCGTATGCCTGGATCGCATCCACATGATACAGGATACGGGGATACTTCTCTTTCAGAAAACGTCCGACCTCTTCTACCGGCTCCACAGCTCCCAGTTCATTGTTTACATACATGGTGGAGACCAGGATCGTGTCCTCACAGATCGCTTCTTTCAGATCCTCCAGGCGGATCCGCCCATAACGATCCACCGGCAGAAACGTGATACGAAAGCCCTGCTCCTCGAGATACATCAGAGGCTGCAGAACTGCCGCATGCTCCACCGATGTAGTGATGATGTGCATTCCGGCCCTGCGGTTTGCCATAGCTGCACCGATCAGTGCCCAGTTATTTGACTCTGTTCCGCAGGACGTAAAAAAGATCTCTTTCTCGTTTACTTTCATAGTCCGGGCAATCTTTTCCCTTGCCTCCCGCAGATACCTCTCTGCCTCCACACCCTTTAAATGTCTGGAGGAAGGGTTTCCGTAATCTTCCATCATCGTCTGCACCACAAGATCCCGGACACTCTCCAGGCATCGTGTGGTGGCTGAATTATCTAAATATGCTTCCATTCTTTTCCTCTCTGTAACACACACTCATGAACGCAGGTATCCTGTCATTCCTCTAAATGATACATCAGAATCGACAGCACGGTCATGCCTGCCGTTTCCGTCCTGAGGATTCGTTTGCCAAGTGTGACCGGATGCAGGTCGTTTTCTATCGCATACTCTGCCTCCTCCGGTGCAAATCCCCCCTCAGGACCGATGAATACAGCGATCGACTGTCCCGGCACAATGCTCCTGATCTGCTCTCTGGTGTCCTCCATCCCGCTCGCAAGCTCATAGGGGAGCAGCTTCACATCCAGGCTTCCTGCATATTCGACGGCTTCCCGAAAGCTCATCACCGGGGAGATCTTCGGGATCACCATCCGCTTTGACTGCTTCGCTGCACTTTCAGAAATGCTCTGCCAGCGTTTTCTCTTACTCTCTTCTTTCTTCTTATCCAGCTTCACGACAGCACGTCTGGTTGCCATCGGAATGATCTCATAGACGCCCAGCTCTACTGCCTTCTGGATGATCATCTCCATTTTATCACTTTTCGGCAGTCCCTGAAAGAGATAGATTCTGGATGGAAGCTCGACACCTGTCTCCTGGACCCACATGATCCCGGCCTCGATTCTTTCTTTTTCCAGTGACAGGATCTCACAGCGGTACTCCTTTGAGTCTTCTCCGCTTCGCACGATGATCTGCTCTCCTGCCGTCATACGCAGTACATTTCTGATATGGTTTACATCACTGCCCGTGATAATGATCTTTTTTTCACCGATCTGGTCCGGTGATACAAAAAAATGATGCATAGCTTTCCCTAATTCTTTCTCGCAGTCACAGACACCCATTCTCCCTGATGTGCAATCTCCAGAACCTCAAGCCCTGCTGCCTTTACTGCCTCTACAACGGTGCTTTCCTTCTCGTCAATGATTCCGGATGTGATATAGATTCCGCCCTTTTTCATCTGGTGGATGATCACCGGTGTCAGCGGCACCAGCACGTCTGCCAGAATGTTTGCCGTGACAATATCATACTTCTCATATCCGACCGTATCCTGAACCGTTTTATCATTGATGATATTTCCGATCATCACATCCATTTTTCCGTCCGGAATATCATTCGCCTCCAGATTCTCCTTCGTCGCGGAAATGGCACAGGGATCCAGATCGGTTCCCACTGCATGGGCTGCACCGAGCTTCAATGCCACGATCGAGAGGATTCCGCTTCCCGTTCCCACATCCAGAAGCTCTGTGCTGTCCTTTACATATTTCTTCAGCTGTCGCATACAGAGCTGCGTCGTCTCGTGCATCCCTGTTCCGAACGCAGTTCCCGGGTCAATATGAATGATCATTTTTCCCTCATCCTCCGGCTTAACTTCTTCCCAGGATGGAATGATCAGGATATCGTCCACATAGAACTGATGGAAATACTGCTTCCAGTTATTGATCCAGTCTTTGTCCTCTGTCTGAGATTCAGTAATGGTACATTCCCCAATGTCCATAAAGCTTCTCAGGTCCTCCAGTTCTTCTCTGACCCTTGCCAGCAGCTCGTCTTTTTCTTCATCTGCATCCAGATAGAAGCTCAGATAGGCGATTCCATCGTCTTCCGGTCCTTCCGGAAGGATATCCACAAACATCTGCTGCTTGTCCTCTTCTGTCAACGGTACTTTATCTTCGATTTCTACACCTTCCACACCGGCTTCAGCCAGAGTGGAGATAACGATATCTTCAACCGATGACAATGTTTTTAATGTAAATTTATTCCATTTCATTTGAATACCTCACGTTTTCTGCCTGCTGCGTCATGCGGTTATCCGGGGCCGCACCGCTGCTTCCTGTCGTTCTGTGTTTTCTCACTGTCTGATAGTGTAGCACAGTTTTTACTGCGCCGCAAGCTCAGAATCTGGAGGGTGAGTATCTGTATGCTTTTGTATGGCTTTCGCCGGACGCTGACAGGGGTGGCTCTGTTGCACGCAACAGATCCACCCCTGCCAGCTGGTTGTAGAAAACAACCAATATTTGCAATGTACTATTTAACAAATGATAAGCATCATGAATCATTCTCAGATATTAGATATTATATTAACTTTCCTTTTTATTCGCTTTACGCTTTTTTAACCCCAGACCTGCAAGTACCGCCAGAGATACAATGCAAACCACAGCCAGCGGGAGGATCGGTGAATCGTCTCCTGTCTTGGCAGCTGTTGTTGTCTTTGTTACTGTCGAGCTTCCCGTATTAGTTCCTGTATTTGTCGTCGTTGTTCCGGTGCCTGTGGTATATCCCGTTCCGTTGGCACCGTTAGCGGCCATTTTGAAGTTTACTTTGCATACGGAGGTAGTGCCTGTACTGGTCCATGCGTTGTTGGAGTAGGTCTGCTTGCGGAAGGTTACCTGCAGGGTGTAGGAGCCTGCCTGATTAAGCGTGAAGGCTGCTTCATACGGAGCACCGCTCCAGGTGTGCTCATCACTGACCTTCCATGATACCGGCAGGTAACGCACATCTCCCGTTTTCGGTGATGTATTGCTCATACCTGCGCCTACGGCACCAAACTTGATTGCTGAGCCCGTTTTATAAGTCGTTCCCTCGGTAATTCCATTGATCTTATTCCCGTAGGAATCTGAAGCAGTACCACCCTTACTGTTCTGACTGATAGAAAATGTGGTATATGCCATCAGCTCACCGTCACTGGCCTCGTGATTATCATCAGCAGCAAATCGTGTCCAGACGGTATAGGTGACTCCGCTCTTCAGCTTCAGATCCACCTTTCTGTTTTTCACTTTTTCTTTCGTCCCGTATGCCCAGTTTGCGCTGTTCTTATTCTTCTTTGTCAGGCTCGTCGTTACTTTTCCAAAGAACAGATACTCCTGTCCTTTATAGGTTGTGAACTGTGGCAGCCAGGCACCCTTGCTCTTACTGTATACAACCGTTACACTCGGTGTCTTTAAATCTTCTTTCTTGCGCTTGCTGGGTGCTTTCTTGATCGAAGCCTTCACATCGAAGGTTGTCTTCTCCAGTTCGTAGTTATTTGCCCATTTTTCATCCAGTACCAGATTGTCAACGGTTACTGTTGTGGCGTCCTTTACGTTCGCATTGTTGAACATGAAGGTTACCTTGCTATCATCGATCAGAGGAGTCTCTCCTCTCACACCGCCTTTCAGTGTCACTGTTCCCGATGCCGCGCGTTTTCCGTCATAAACCTTCTCATCGATCTTTGCCTCTGCTGTCAGCTTTACTTTATTAACAGTAAAGGTTACCGGTATATTGACTGGCTCAGCCGTTGTTCCACCTTCTGCATCTGTCAGCTTGAGAGTGGCCTTGTAGGTACCTGCATCCAGATTTGAAACCGGACGGATCTTTATCCCGGTATGTTCTCCGTCTGCTGTACCCTTCTTTCCCGGAACAGCCATATCCCCCGGAAGGGTCAGTTCAAACTTCTTCGCATCATCACCGGTAAGCTCTGCCTTGATGGTCGTGGCATTTACAGAACTGTTCTTCACTGTTACGGATGCTGATGTGATCTGTTCTGATGTATATCCGTAATCCAGTGACGGAATCGTCACCTCATCTGCCTTTAAATCTGCTTTTGACTTTAACAGCATATTCGGCTGGTCCGCATCTTTACTGTAGTCCTCTTCCTGAACCTGCCCGTCGTATCCTGCTTTCTGTGCATATGCAGAAGCTTTCTTTGCCGGAAGGTAAACATAGATCATCTTGTCTTTATCTGTGTAAATTCCTTCGTATCCATATTCATAGTCTTTACCGTCTGACTGAACCATGAAATCTTCAACCTGCACATTTGCTTCTTTAAGGAGGATTCCCGTCTTATACACACTGGTCTTCCCGTCACTTGTAAGGCTGATTTTCTTGCGGTCAAGTTGAGAAAGGGCTTTTAAATCAACGCTTCCCCCTGAAATCTGTACGGATACTTTCTGTGATGCAGCCCCTTCAACAGCAATTCCCATCTTAGCCGTTATTGTTCCGTCTTTGATTTTCAGTGAAGCCGGTTTATCTGTTGGTACAGCCCCCCTGGACATCGTGATATCTTTTCCTGTTCCCTTTGTACTCAATCCTGAAATGTCCAGCATTCCGGTTCCGGAAAGTATCAGTTCCGCGCCTTTTTCGATTACGATTACCGGTTTATTATCTGTTTCCACAGTCAGCCTGTTTACATTTGTCTGTATCAGTTCCAGGCTGGCTCCTTCTTTTACCTCCAAAGCAGATTCATTTGCAGGACTCTGCAGCATTACGTCGCTCAGCTCCAGCTTCAGCTTCGCATCTTTCTCGATTATAATCTTCCCTATACATTCCCCCGAATTTCCGGAAATCTTTAGCGGCGTACTTCCGGTGATCGAGATCACCTTATCAGTAACTGTATAGTCTTTCCCCTCCGTTCCGCCTTCGATCACCAGCCCTTCCTCGCCCTCTCTGGCTGTCCTTTCCGTCATATCCAGAACTTCTTCCGCAGGCTTTGATGCTTCTGTCTCTTTATCGTCACTTTCCGGCACTTTCAGTTCCTTCGATTCACTCTTCGAAGCCTCTTTTTTCTCAGTTTCTGTTTCCTTCGCTGTCGTTTCAGGAGTCTTTGTTCCCTTCGCTGTCGTTTCGGAAGCCTTCGTCTCACTCTCTTTCTCTTCAGACTTCGTCTCCGTCACCTTTGCCTCGCTCTCTGCCGCTCTGGTTTCAGGCGCCTTTGTTTCCTTTTCCGTGTGCGCTTCTGTACCCGCTGCCACTGTCGGTAATGGTGCCATAGACAGTGTCATACTACATACCAGACCGAAAATCATCAAACGTTTAAGTACTTTGTTCTTCATCGCTGTCACCTTTTTCTTTCTATCACTATGATTACATAGAATTACCTTTTTCCTTTTATCACTATGATTACATAGAATTACCATTTTTCTCATATCTTATATAATAAATCCTTCTTTGCAAGGTGTCAACGTCAATTCACTTAAAAAATATTAAGATATAAGCCATTTATGATAATGTCCTAGTATACCACATATGAAAATGTCTCAG
>UQCM01000081.1 GCA_900539525.1 uncultured Blautia sp. | reverse complement strand
TGGGAGCGCGAAGCGCGGAAAAATCCGAAGGCATCATGGGGTCAAATACTTTTGACCCCAACATCATATTAATTAACAAAAATATATGAAAAGGAGAGTCATATGAACAGGAAAAAGAAAGTCAGCAGGATTCCGGGATGGGCATGGCTGCTCATATCCTTCGCGTCAGCCATGGGGTTATGGTATCTTCTCTCAGTAAATCCAAAGACAGCCAGGAGCTTTCCGAATGTGGTGAAAACACTGGGATCTGTCAGAGATATGATCGCCAGGGGTGTTTTCTGGTCAGATCTGTCCAGCAGTCTGATTTCTGTAGGTGCGGGATTCGGCCTGGGATTTCTTTTCTCTCTGCCTGCCGCAATTTTGATGGCATGGTATGCGCCTATCCGGAATATAATAGAACCATGGATACAATTTATCCGTAATATTCCGCCTCTTGCCTACGTGCCGCTGATCGTTATTTCCGCAGGTGTGGGGCGCAGACCCCAGATTATTGTTATCACAATTGCTACTTTTCTGATCATGACAGTTACTATTTACCAGGGTGTAATCAATGTAGATGAGACGCTGGTAAAGGCGGCAAGAGTTCTTGGAGCAGGGGACAGGGATATTTTCCTGAAAGTCATTGCTCCGGCTACCCTTCCCTTTATCATTACGGCGGTCCGTCTCGGAAGCTCCACTGCCCTGACGACATTGATCGCAGCAGAATCTACCGGTGCAGTAGCCGGTCTTGGCATGCGGATCCGTTCGTTAAACAACAGTTTTGAAACGGCGCCAATGCTGCTGTATATCATTATCATCGGGATCATCGGCATGCTTTTTGAAAAAATTGTAAAATTCCTGGAAAGGAGGTTCACGGGATGGCAGGAGAAACGAGAAGTGTAAAGGTGAAGATCGAGCAGGTCAGAAAAGTATACGATACGAGGAACGGTGAGATGATCGCACTGAACGGTATTGATCTGGATATTATGGAAAATGAATTCATCTGTGTGGTAGGACCTTCCGGCTGCGGAAAATCCACTCTGCTGAATATCATTGCGGGCCTTTTGGAACCCTCATCGGGAAAGGTGTACTGCGATGGCAGGGAGGTGACAGGAACCGGGACGGAAAGGGGCGTCGTATTTCAGCAGTATGCGCTCTTCCCGTGGCTTACTGTAAAAAAGAACGTTATGTTTGGTCTGAACCTGAAAGGAATCAGGGGGAAGGAAGCGGAAGAGACTGCCATGAAGTACATAAAGATGGTGCAGCTGGAGGATTTTGTAAATCACTATCCCAAAGAGCTTTCCGGGGGGATGAAGCAGCGGGTGGCCATTGCAAGGGCCTATGCGGTAAACCCGTCGATTCTTTTAATGGATGAACCCTTTGGAGCCCTGGATGCGCAGACCAGAACACAGCTTCAGACAGAGCTTCTAAAGACCTGGGAGAAGGAGCAGAAGACGTGTTTCTTTATTACCCATGACGTGGATGAGGCGATCATTCTGGCGCAGAAGGTCATCATCATGAGTGCACGACCCGGACGGATCAAGGAGATCGTGGATATTGATATCCCGCATCCCCGCACACAGGAAACAAAGATGACACAGAAATTCCTGGAACTGAAGAATCATATCTGGGGACAGGTATATCAGGAGTATCTGGAGGTGAGAAAGTAAGAATAGTGTGAATGTTACCGGACGTGGGGGGACGGTGACAGGATCAGAAATAAATGAATAGCGGAGTCCGTATATGAGCAAAAGGAAAGTACGGGGGACGGTTTGCGAATGGAATCTGAACAGTTTGGAAAAATTAAAGGAAATTCAGGAGGAGAAGGCATGAAAAAGAGGACATTAAGCATATTGGTGGCAGCAGTGATGACGATCGGAATGCTGGCAGGATGCGGAAGCAATCATACGAATACGACTGGAACAACAGATACAGGCGGTACAGAGACAAAGACGGATGCGGTTGCGGATGGGCAGGCAGATGCAGTGACAGAGGCACAGACAGGCACGCAGCCAGAGGATCAGGAAGCGGCGGCAGCAGAGCCGGTTACCCTGAATGTTGCCTATATGCCGAATTACGGAAGTCTCTGGTCAATTGAGAACGCGATTGCACAGGGGTATCTGGAAGAGGAGGGAATCACGGTAAAGCTGACGGAGTTTCAGGATGGACCTACTATCATTGCTGCAATGGAATCCGGAAGTATCGATGTCGGATATATCGGACAGGGCGCGCATAAGCTGGCAATCAATGGACAGGCATCTGTTTTCGCACTGTCCCATATCTCAAACGGAGATGCGCTGATCGCAGGAGCTGGCATTACATCTGTAGAACAGCTGGCAGGCAAGAAGGTGGCATACTCATCGGGAAGCTCCAGCGAGGATATTTTAAAGAATTCTCTGACCCGGGCAGGCATGACCATGGAAGACATTGAAGCCGTGGATATGGATGCCTCCGCCATCGTGACCGCCATGCTCTCAGGAGGTGTGGATGCCTGTGCAACCTGGTCACCGAACAGTCTGAAGATACTGGAAGAAATGCCGGATGCTACGAAGCTTACGGATAATCTTACCTTTTCTGATACAACCGTCTCTCTGGCAAGCTGGATCGCGATGCCTGACTATGCACAGGAGAACAGAGAGGTTCTTGTAAGATTTACAAGAGCGCTGTTTAAGGCTATGGATTATGCGGCAAATGAGCATCAGGAAGAAACAGCGGGTCTGGTTGCGGCTCAGGTGGCACAGGATCAGAAGACTGTTTATGAGCAGAGAGGAGACGCTCAGTGGCTGACAGGAAAGGAAGTTGCACAGGGCGCGGCTGATGGAACGGTGGAAGGATATTATGAGCTGCAGAAGAAGAATTTTATTGCAAGTGGTGAGGTGCAGGGAGATCCGGCAGTCGCCGACTATGTGATGCTGGACGTGATGGCAGAGGCCGGCAGCTACTAAAAGGAAAGACAGCTTTCCGGAAGTTTACCGGAAGAGCAGGATCATAGGGCTGCGGTGAGCAGCTCTATTAGACTGTCTTATTCATCGCGTGGCAAGTTATTGATGTCGTATATCCGTATCTGTCAGACAGAAAAATCATGGTTATCTGAAAAGAGAGGCATCTGGAGGCATTGGAAAGGAGAATGGACATGCAGCATGCGTACTACTATTACAACAAAGAGGAGTTGTTGAAGGCACCAAAGATTCCACTGGTAGTGATGGCAGATAATTCCACTGTATTCCGGGCAATGGCAGAGGAAATGCTTGAAGAGATTAAAAGAAAAAATGTACAGGGTGAGAAAACCGTACTGATCTGCCCGGTAGGACCGGTGGGACAGTATCCGTTTTTTACAGAAATGGTAAATGAACAGAATGTCAGTCTGAAAAATGTCTGGTTCATCAATATGGATGAATATCTGACGGATGACAGAAAGTGGATTCCAAAGGAACACAGCCTCAGCTTTCGTGGCTTTATGGACCGTCAGGTCTACCGTAACATCCGGCCGGAACTGGTGATGCCCGAAGAGCAGAGAATCTTTCCGGATCCGGAGAACCCGGGGAGGATACAGGAGCTGATCGACCGTCTGGGAGGTGTGGATATCTGCTTTGGCGGAATCGGCATCAATGGACATGTGGCATTTAACGAAGCCAGGGATGACATCCGTCCGGAGGAATTTTGCAGCCTTCCCACAAGGGTACTGGAAATCTCCAGGGAAACCAGGGTGGCAAATGCCATCGGTGATCTGAACGGCGCACTGGATGACATGCCGCGTTATGCGGTCACGATCGGAATGCGTGAGATCTGCCAGGCACGGAAGATCCGCCTGGGATGTTTTCGGGGATGGCACAGAAGTGTAGTCAGACATGCGGTATATGGAGAAAAATCGGCACATTTTCCGGTGAGTATCTTACAGGGGCATCCGGATATCAATATCAGGATCACGGAATATGTAGCCAGTCTGACGCGCTTTTAACAGAACAGGAGGTACATACGAACATGGATAACGGTAAAGAAAAGGAGAAACGAATCTATATCATAAACGGTCTGGTCTATGAGAACCGCAGATTTGAAGAAAAAACGATCGTTATCGAAGACGGGAAGATCCGCCTGCAGTCTTTGGAGGAAGAATTGCCGGAAACAGCGGATATCTTCGATGCTAAGGGAAGAAAGATCGTTCCCGGATTTATCGATGTACATACACATGGGGCGGCAGGTGTAGATGTCAATGCTGCAAATGCACAGGACCTGGAAAAAATATGCCGCTTTATAGCAGGAAACGGAACGACCTCCTGGCTGTGTTCTGTGCTTACGGACACGAAGGAACAGACGCTGTGGTGCATTGACCAGGTGAATATGCACCAGAATCTGGAGCACAGAGGGGCGAATCTGCTCGGAATTCATCTGGAGGGTCCCTTTCTTTCCAGCGAATATAAAGGCGCCATGCCGGAAGAGCTGCTGCAAAAGGCCGATCTGTCACTCTTGAAGGAGTATCAGAAGCGGGCCTGTGGAAAGATACGCTATCTTACAGTTTCACCGGAGGTGGAGGGAATCGTGGATGATATTCCCGCAATGAAAGAACTGGGAATCACAGTATCCATCGGTCATTCAGGGGCAGATTATGATACATGCTGGAAGGCTATCCACAATGGCGCGGCGGGCTGTACCCATACCTTTAATGCCATGAAGCTGCTTCACCAGCATTTTCCTTCCGTAATGGGAGCAGCTCTGGAGTCGGATATTTACTGCGAAGCGATCTGCGACGGCAGGCATCTGCATCCGGGTGTGGTGCGGCTCCTGATAAAGGTCAAGGGACTTGACAGAGTGGTGGCGATCACAGACTCCATCATGGCAGCGGGGCTGCCGGACGGGAGATATAAGCTTGGTGTCAATGATGTGATCGTTGAGGACGGTGATGCGAGACTTGCAGACAACGGTGTGCGCGCAGGAAGCACTCTGACCCAGAATACAGCACTGAAAAATCTGCTCTCTTTCACTGGAAGGCCTCTGGAAGAGATCCTGCCTGTGCTCTCAGAGAATCCGGCAAGGCTTCTGGGAATCTTCGGGCAGAAGGGTTCTATTGCAGACGGAAAGGATGCAGATCTGGTGCTTCTGGATGAAAAAAATGAAGTCACGGATGTATTTGTCGGTGGAAAGAAAATCAGACCCTTCATGAGTGAGGGGTCGGGGAGCTGAGGCGGGAGGCCCATTTTGTTTGAATAACGGGAAAGGAAGACGGATTTATGGAAGATACGGTCAGAATCCTTATCGCAGACCATTTTCCGGCCGTGCGGGGAGAGCTCAGGGAACTGCTTCACCGGTATCCGGATATGGAGGTGGCAGGTGAAGCAGCTTCCGGAGAGGAAATCGTGGAGCTTGCCCGCAGGGTCAGCTGTGATCTGATCCTGATGGATATTGAGATGGAAGATATAAATGCAGGCATTTATGCGGCAGAGAAGATACGAAGGGAACATCCTTTGGTACAGGTGATCTTTCTGACTGCGCATGACACAAAGGAGATGATCGTGAAAGCCATGGGAGCCGGAGCAGTGGACTATCTGGTGAAGGGATGTGAAGAGGAAGAACTGGTGCATCATATCCGGTGTGCAGCAGAGGGGAATCCTGTGATGCAGAGCCGGATCCACGAAACGGTTATGCAGGAATATATGAGGCTTCAGAAAAGCGAAAAAAGCCTCCTGTACTTTATCAATAACTTTGCAAATCTGACGACTGTGGAAAAAGAGCTGATCCAGCTGCTGCTGAAGGAGTACAAGGTCAGCGAAATTGCAGGTGTGCGCGGTGTTGCCAGCAGCACCGTCAAGACACAGGTGAAGGGGCTGCTGAGAAAGTTCGGATGCAGAAGGACAAAGGAGATTACGGGAATCATCCGGAATCTGAACATTGAGCATCTGTTTGGCTGATGAATGACGTAAGTCAGCCAAGGGCAAAGGAAAGCCGTAAAGGAACGGTCTTGAGAAGGCGGTCTGAAGCAATGGAAAACGTATGAAAAGAGGAGATGGAAATGAAACATATTTATCTGAATTTAAAACGGTTTGATATCCCCGGGGAGCTGGGAGGAGTGAATGCCATCGCTCCCCCTTCTTCCTGGGGAAAGTACATTGTCCGCAGTGTTCAGCAGGAGTTAAGAAAATATGATGCCCTGGAGGTGGAATTTTCCGTATTTTTTCCGGAAGCGCATCTTATAGACGCAAAAGCTGCGAAAGAGGAAAACAGTCCGGTGAAGATCGGATGTCAGGGAGTTTATAGGAAAGATGTCGTTTCCGGAGGAAATTTTGGAGCATTTACCTCAAACCGGCCGGCTGCAGCTATGGCAGCGCTTGGAGTGGAAAGTGTTCTGATCGGTCACTTTGAGGAACGCATGGATAAGGCGGGGATTCTGGCAGAAGCCGGCTGCAGCGATCCGGAGGCTGTAAACAGGATCCTGAATCAGGAAATCAGGTGTGCCCTTGCCAGAGGAATGTCGGTGCTTTACTGCATTGGAGAGAGGAGTGAAGAGCAGAAGCAGTGGCAGGAGGTTCTGGGCATGCAGCTGGAGATCGGTCTTAGGGATGTGGATACCTCCAGAGTAGTGATCGCCTATGAGCCCGTCTGGTCCATCGGACCGGGAAAAACACCGGCTGACAGAGACTATATTTCAAAAATTGCCGCATTTGTCAAGGAGAAAACGAATGGTATGGATCTTGTTTACGGCGGAGGATTGAAGCAGGAGAATGCAGCGATGCTGGCTTCGATTGATGAGATTGACGGCGGATTGATCGCTCTGACACGGTTTCAGGGACAGATCGGATTCTATCCGGAGGAGTATCTGGAGATCATCCGCCTTTATCTGGAAGGCAGATGAGCAGGATGTTTTAGGGAAAAGAGTACTAAGCGGTGGGTAAGCAGGCTGCGGATGACCGCTTTCATAGTTGTACGATGAAAGGAACAGGCAGAATGACCGCGAGAGCATCAGCGAGACAGGATACAGACTGAAACCTGTCTGTGCATCGCGAAGCGTATTACTGGTTACGGAGTGAACACTATCCGGTTACAGATGGAGGGAAGAATGAAGATTGATTTTGAATATGGACATGGTGTGATGACGGCAGAGCTGCCGGACAGTACAGATATTTTTATCCCCGGGGAAACAGTGAAGGATCCCGATTTTATTCCGGAGGAGCAGCTGGAACATGCTTATCTGGAGAGTCTTGCTCATCCCGTCGGGATGCCGTCACTGACGGAGCTGGCGCATAAGGGAAGCACTGTTACGATTATTGTGCCGGACCGCGTAAAGGGCGGAGAGCAGGCGACCAGCCACAGAAAGCTGAGTATCCGGTATATTTTAAGGGAGCTTTACGGGGCGGAAGTTGAGAAAAAGGACATTCTGTTTATCATCTCCAACGGCCTTCATCCGAGGAGCAGGGAGGAGGACGCAAGAGCCATTTTCGGGCAGGAGCTGTTTGAGGAATTCTGGCATTCGGGACAGATCATCAGCCATGACAGCGAAGACAGAGATCATATGGTGGATCTGGGGACGACACGCAGAGGGGATCCTGTTTCGGTAAACAAATATGTGTTTGACTGTGATATTCCGATCCTGATCGGGCATGTACAGGGAAATCCATACGGAGGCTACTCAGGCGGCTACAAGCACAGTGCCACGGGAATCACAAACTGGAGATCGATTGCCAGCCATCATGTTCCTTCTGTCATGCACCGGAAGGATTTTACACCGGTCAATGGCGGAAGTCTGATGCGCAGTAAATTTGATGAAATCAGTATGCATATCGAAGAGAAAATGGGACATCCGTTTTTCTGCTGTGATGCGGTTCTGGATACACAGTCCAGGCAGATCGGGATCTACTGCGGATATGCGAAGGAAATGATGCCACTGAGCTGGAAGCTGGCGGATCAGAGGACCTACGTGCACTGGGCGGAAAAGAAATATGATGTACTTGTTTTTGGAATGCCACAGAAATTTCATTACGGGGACGGGATGGGAACCAACCCGATCATGATGATGCAGGCATTAAGTGCGCAGGTACTGCGCTATAAGAGAATTATGAGCGACCGGTGTGTCATGATCTGCACCTCCGTGTGCAATGGCTATTTTCATGATGAATTGTGGCCGTATCTGAGAGAATTATATGAGCTGTTTCAGCATGACCACATGGATACACTTCCGGATCTGAACCGCTATGGGGAGTATTTTGCGACGAATGAGGAGTATATCCGGAAATACCGGTTTACGAATGCCTTTCATCCATTCCACGGATTTTCCATGATGTCCTGCGGCCATATCGCGGAGATGAACACAAGTGCGATCTATATCGTGGGAGCGGAAGAGCCGGGATATGCACGGGGTATGGGTCTGAAGACCAGGGCGACGGTGGAGGAGGCTCTCGCGGATGCTAAGAAGAAATATGTGGGAGAAGATCCGAATATCCTTGCACTGCCCATGACTTTTAAAAAGGCAGCGGTTCATCTCTGTATGAAGAATCCGAAGGAAGACTGTATGGATGCATACGGGAAGCACCAGGGGGGATGTGAATTTACAGTTGCAAGAACGGGGGGAATGCAATATAATTAGTACTCAGGTATCCATTGAGAGGAATGGGGGAAGAGCATGGACGTTGAAAAATTACTGCAGCAGGTCAGAGATGGAGAAACAACGGTCCGGGAGGCCGCAGAGGAGTTAAAAAACCTGCCTTATGAGGATCTGGGATATGCCAGGCTGGATCATCACAGGAGGCTGCGTTCGGGATTTGCCGAGGTGGTGTTCTGTCAGGGAAAGGCAGACGAACATTTATGCGGAATCTTTGAAAATTTTCTGAAACACAGGATCAATGTGCTGGGTACACGGGCAAGCGGGCACCAGTATGATCTTCTGAAGGAAAGGTTTGATCAGATACAGTATGATCCGGTGTCCAGGATCGTGAAGATGGAATTCGAGAAGCCGTCACTTATTGGAAATGTGGCAGTCTGTACGGCGGGGACCGCCGATATTCCGGTAGCGGAGGAGGCTGCCCAGTGTGCGGAATTTTTCGGGACAAAGGTGACGAGGTATTATGATATCGGTGTGGCAGGGATCCACCGGCTGCTGTCGAAGCGTGAGGAGATCAGACAGGCCAACTGTGTGATCGCCATTGCAGGAATGGAAGGAGCGCTTGGAAGTGTGCTGGCGGGACTGGTGGACAAGCCGGTGATCGCAGTACCTACCTCCATAGGCTATGGAGCAAATTTCGGAGGACTCTCGGCACTTCTGAGCATGCTGAATTCCTGTGCCAACGGCATCTCTGTCG
>UQCM01000080.1 GCA_900539525.1 uncultured Blautia sp. | reverse complement strand
TCAAAAGTATTTGACCCCATGATGCCTTCGGATTTTTCCGCGCTTCGCGCTCCCATTTTACCCTGGCATCTTAATAACTGTTATGTGCAGTTTAGCAGAGGATTTCATCACTGAAAAGGCGGAACTTTTTTCATACTTTTAGCAGGAACAAATGGAGCATAAATCCCACCGCGCCACACAGTCCCATAACAAGGATGGGATTCCATTTCTTTCTTCTTAACAGGAAAAGAGCTGCCACAAAGAGTACAGGAGCACTCCAGCTGACGTTTTCAAATTCCACAGCTTTCTCACCGAAGACAGCCATTTTCAGAATCGAGAACCCCGCTGCTGCGATCAGGGCAACCACAGCAGGACGCAGGCTGGACAGAATACTCTGTAACACAGATATGTTCTTATAGCGATAATAGACAAACCCAAGTATAGAAACGATCAGACAGGAAGGCAGGATACAGCCGAAGAGCGCCGCCAGAGCCCCCGGAAATCCGGCAATGCGGATTCCGACAAAGATTGCAGAATTTACCCCGATGGATCCGGGCGCCATCCCGGCTATGGTGATCAGATCTGTAAATTCTTTCATGTTCAGCCAGGCAAGCTCTCCCACCATTTTGTTCTGGATCAGGGGAATCGCCGCATATCCGCCCCCGACACTGAAAACTCCTACCTGAAAAAAACTCAGAAACAGCAAAAGATAACTCATACCCTCACCCCTCTCTTCCATTTCCACAGTTCGGACAGAATCCCGGTTGCTGCTGCGGCAAGGATAATAAGCATTACATTAATTTTAAGGAAAAAAGTCGCTGCGAATGCACTTGTCATAACCATTATGTACAGAGGGCTGCGCTGCTTTACGACATTGGTTCCCAGGCTCAATACCGCATCGAAGATCACTGCTGCCACCCCGGCCTGCATACTCTGCAGCACGATTTCCACACAGGGATTGGCGGCAAACGCATCATAGCAAAGGGATATGGCCGTCAGAAGAATCATCGGCGGAAGGATAGTACCAAAGACCGCCGTAACCATTCCGGCAAATCCCGCCATACGCCATCCCACAAGAATCGCGGCATTGACTGCAATGGCTCCGGGAGCCGACTGGGCGATCGCTGCCAGATCCAGCATTTCTTCCTCATCAAGCCATTTCAGCTGATCTACAAACTTTCTCTTCATAAAGGTTATGATCACGAACCCTCCCCCGAATGTAAAAGCACTGATATACATGGTACTCGAAAACAGCTTCAGCAGGCGGGTTCGTGCAGGGGTATCTGATGACATGGGAAACCTCCTTATGATATGTGAGTAAATTCAATATTGCACTACTGTGGATATCACTATTTGTTACTGTTCACTTCGTGACCAGTACACACTTTGCAATACCACTCACTTCATAGGATAGCACTTGATAAAATATATGTATAATGCTATAATTTTATTATTTTAATACCATTATTGATATGATGACCTTGGGTTCAAAAGCATTTGACCCCAACGTCATTGATAAAAGAAAGGTGGCAAAAATGACAATTAAGCATCTGCGGGTTTTTGCCGCAGTATATCAGGAAATGAATGTTACCCGTGCCGCGAACCGGCTGCATATGACACAGCCTGCAGTTTCGCGTTCGATTCAGGAGCTGGAAACACACTACGGGATTTGTCTGTTTGAACGGATCAATCACAGACTTTATCAGACAGAAAGCGGCAAAGCCCTTTATGCCAGGGCTTTGCATATCCTTGATTCTTTTGATCAGTTAGAGAAAGAAATGAAAGACTGGGATGAATTTGGCATTCTTCGCATAGGCGGAAGTATTACGATCGGAAATTTCACTCTTCCTTCGGTCGTGAGCAGATTTCAGAAAATCCATCCGCATCTGCGTCTTAAGGTCACTGTGTCCAATGCTTCCAACATCCAGCAGGCCATCCTGGATAATCAGCTGGATCTGGCTCTGATCGAAGGGACGGTTTCATCAGAATATATCGAATCTCGACTGCTGGCAGAGGACCGTATGTGTCTGATCCTGCCGCCGGGACATCCTCTCGCTGCAAAACCGCATGTCCGGCTGAAGGATCTGATCGCATACCCGCTCCTCCTTCGGGAACCCGGCAGCGCCGGCCGCTCTTTTTTAGATCACGTCTTTGCTGTTCACCAGATCGAGCCGGAGCCCCTCTGGGAAAGTGCCAGCAGCCAGGCTCTGGTAAAGGCCGTAGCATCCGGACTGGGAATTTCCATTCTGCCGGAACAGCTCGTGACGCAGGATCTTCGTTCCGGTACCGTAGTGACGCGAGTGGTCGAAGATGAGAGTTTCATCCGAAAAAACCATATCATATGGCATAAACAGAAATACCTGACACCCACAGCCAGAGAGTTCATTGATTTCTGCCAGTCAGAAGAAATCTAGCCCTCTGCCATCTTCCTCAGCATGGCAATCTCTGCTGCCCAGCCGGCATCATCATTCGGTGTTTCCAGGATAAACGGCAGATCCTGAAGCGCCGGATGCCTGACGATCCTTCCGAATGCCTCCAGCCCGATGGTTCCCTCACCGATCTTTGCATGGCGGTCCTTGTGACTCCCTCTGGGATTCATACTGTCATTGATATGGACTGCTTTCAGTCTCTCAAGACCGATCACACGGTCGAATTCCGTAAGCACTCCATCCAGATCATTGACAATATCATACCCTCCATCCCACACATGGCAGGTATCCAGACAGACACCCAGCCTGTCCTTAAGCTCTACTCTGTCAATAATCGCACGCAGCTCCTCAAAGGTTCTTCCCACCTCACTTCCTTTTCCGGCCATGGTTTCCAGAAGTACCGTGGTTGTCTGGGATGGTTTCAGATTTTCATTTAACATCACTGCGATCCATTCGATTCCCTTCTCCACCCCCTGCCCCACATGGCTGCCCGGATGAAAATTGTAATACTGTCCCGGTGTGTATTCCATGCGCTTCAGGTCATCTGCAAAGGTTTCTCTGGCAAAGGTACGGATTTCCTCCTTCGCAGCACAGGCGTTCAGCGTGTACGGTGCATGTGCGACGATCTTTGCAAATCCACACTCCCCTGCAATTTCCAGATACTTATCCACATCCGGCTGTGAGATTGCCTTCGCACTGCCGCCTCTTGGATTTCTTGTAAAAAAGGCAAACGTATCTGCCCCCAGCTTCACTGCCTGCCGCCCCATGGCTGCATAGCCTTTTGATGATGAGATATGACTTCCTATATGAAACATTTTGATTCTCCTCTTCTTGACATTTTTCCCATATTGCGTGAAAATTGATAACTGTTCAGAACGGTTTTGCAAACTTGCTCACCGAAGGCACACAGGAGGTTTCCGATGAAAACATTTTTATTTCTTGGTGACAGTATCACCGATTCCCACAGACTCTGGCTGCCCCGGAACAATGGTCTGGGTGACGGCTTCGTAAAAATACTCTCCGACACTGCTGCCGAAGAGCACTTTTCTGCTGTTTTCATAAATAAAGGGCATGATGGCTTTACCCTGCCTTCTCTGATACGAAATCTTCCCACGGACTGCTTTCCCTGTCAGCCGGACTTTATCACTGTCCTGATCGGTATCAATGATATTGCGGTTGCGAAAAACTGCCAAAGCAGCTTCTCTAAGGAGGATTTTTCAAAGCAGTATGAAATGCTCCTCGAGCAGATCCTGTCTCATACACATGCCAAAATCCTCTGCATGGGACCTTTCCTGTTTCCCTGTCCACAGGAGTATGCCCTGTGGATCGGCGAAATCCGTCTGGCGGAACAGGCCATTTCGTCTGCTGCCGCCAGATATGGACTGCCCTTTCTGCCTCTCCACGATTTTCTGAATGATGCCGCAGAACATCGTGGCTACGATGCAATCACCACAGACGGCATACATCTTACAGTGGAGGGACACCGTCTGCTCGCAGGACGCTGGATGAAAGCAATTTCCCGGATTCTCACCCATTCTGAGATTATTTCATGATCACTGCCTTTTTGACTTTGCTGTAACCACTGTAGACATGCGTTCCGGAACCATTTATTACCGTTCATCACCTTCTTGCACTTCTGTCAACTCCTCTTTGTTGATAAAACAACTGCTTTGCTTCATACATGCGTTTTCCGCAGTGCTTATCAACAAAGATATGTCCGTTTCTGAGGTATTTCCTGCAGAATATCCAATGGAAACATGATAAGATTCCTCCTCAATAAGAACCTGGACACGGTCAATTTTCGCCTGTATCACTTCTTCTTTTTCGCCAGTGACTAACGCAACAAATTCGTCTCCACCAATTCGGAAAGAATTTCTTTCTCCGAACTCTCTCTGTAATATTTTTCCAACAAACTGAAGCATTTTATCTCCGGCTGTGTGCCCCCTCATGTTATTCATCTCATGGAGTCCATTGACATCTACATAAACGCAAGATAACACCTGATTGCACATTGAAGAAAATGTTTCCAACTTCTGTTGATAGGAATTTCGATTGCAAAGACCCGTGAGCAGGTCCGTTTCACTTAATCTTATCTGTGTACAGCTTTGCCTTTCTGGTTTAAGGTTACAGCGTACACCCGTATATGCTGTTCTCATTATAACTCAGATTAGGCTGACTGTATATAAGAATATACAAATCATTAAAAATAATCCCCTCATTCAATGCCCTTTTTTTCAAAATAAAACAAAAAAGCCGAAAAAACCTGAATATACAAGGCTTTTCGACTTATTGAAACAGGGGATGAGAGAATCGAACTCCCGCTAAGAGTTTTGGAGACTCCTGTCATACCATTTGACCAATCCCCTGTACAAAAGTACTTAGTATTTATAACACAGGATCTCCAAAAAGTCAATCTGTTTTTCAGCAAAAATCACAGTGAGAGGGCTCCCCAAGACAAATATTTATAAATCTGCATGACTCTGTACAGTTACTCTATTGCTGCATAATATATGCTTCCAGAAGCTCTCCCTGGCTGTCCACTCCATACAGCGACGTATGCCGGTTCCCGTCTCCGTCTGTCCAGTTCACATAAAGATTCGGCTTCTCCTCCCGGCTGACGCCACACTGGATCAAGACCCTGGTATTCGGAGAAAGGGAACTGATAGAAATCAGTGGTTTGCCCGCAGACGCATAGGTTAATTCTGCATTTATGCTTTCTGTTTCATAAAAATCCACATCATAGATAATTTCATCCGAGGTAAATCCCACCTGCCGGGAGCAGTCACCCGGGCCGTCACAGCAGATCACATTCCGTGCTTCTGTAATGTCAATCCTTTCCGATGCTTCCGCTGTGATAAAGACCCCTTTCTCAGAGCGTGGCTCCATCTGCAGATACTCGTCTTTCACGATCCCCTTCAGCTGGCTGTAGGGAATCACCGGCTCTATGAAACCTGCCGCATAGGATGCGATCTGATAGGGACTGTAGGAGATACACAACCCTTCTGTCGTAAAGTACCAGTATTTATAGCAGTCTGTCAATCCATACTCCTGAAGTTCACTTCTTGCATTGTTCCCTACGACATTCTCATTTGCCGTATCCATTCCCTCTGATAATTTTTCATATACCAGATCACAAAGACTCTGATATGCCGTTTGATCGATGATAACATCTGCAAGTGTAATCTGTTCACCTGTCTTCGTATCAAAATTATAGCACATGGAACCGTGTAAAGGATGAGCTGCGCCTGCATAGTATGTAGTCACGTAATACGCAATGCTGATAACATTTTCATCCATTCTCGTTTCCGGGATACGATTCATTTCTGCAAAATTATACGAATCGAACATCGGAGGATCGGCATTTGGATCTGTCCAATAGGTATCTGTCCTGTAATACTCCATATGTTCCCTTGCCGCTGCCTCCAGCACTTCCTCCATCTTCTCAGTGGCCTTATCACCGCCCGGATAACTGACAGATGGATACAGGCCGCGGATATCACTTTGCAGCTCGCCGCTGCTCCGATCATACGTTTCTTTTATCTCATGCCACATCAGCGTCACGGTAAAATCATCTACAATTAAAATTTCCTGAATCTGTTGATACTCTTTCTGCAGAAACTCCAATGCCTTCTGATAATAAGCATCCAGCTCTTCCTTATTGTCAGCCAGTATTTTCAGAAAGGTATGTTCCCCTTTTGCCATCATGTTCGCGCAGTATTCTCCCCGTACCCGCACACCGCAGAGAGCGCACAGCAGCGGAACCTGCGCTTCAATAGCCTCATACCTGGAGTCTTTGCTGATCTCCCGGTCCGGACTGCTCTTATCGATTGCTTTCTGAAGTGCCGACGCCATCTTATCCATCATCATGACCTCTTTCAGATAGCGGTATTCATTCCCCACTGAAAGATCACCCACAAAAACTGCAATATCAGCCGCCAGTTTGATACGTTTATAAAGCTGATATCCTTTCTGTGCCACACCCTGCAGCTTCCCGAGCTTTTTGGCAGCCTCTGAAGACATCCCCTTCTTCTTCTCATTCATCCATTCAAGGAAGCTCTCGCTGATCAGATCCTCCTCCATATCCAGCAACATCTTTCCTGCAATCTTCTCTTCTTTATAAACCATCTCCAGGTTGTATGCCAGCTGGTAATCGATCAGTTCCAGAAGCGTGTACGCAGCTGCTTTGAGCTCTTTTTCATCTGTATACTCCGCTATGGCCTCCAGAAAATATTGCTGACTGGAATACTCAGCTGCCACACGCTGATACTGTATCGCAACCTCCTTCGTATCCACCAGTGCCTTCAGCAGATTCGCATTGATGCCTATGGCAGTCTGAACCTTCTTCGCCCGATCCGCCACCTTCTGCCCAACGATAAAATCTGCTGCAATTCCTTCGGCATCCGTCACATAATCCTGCCATTTCTTCGTCGCATCATACTCCGACTGAGAAAGCAGACCGTCATGGATCCCCGACTTTGTGATCTGCATCACCACCATCAGGTATCCCTGGCAGTCCTCCTCGGTCAGATTTTCACCCAGGGCAAAATAGGCAGTCTTCATCCCGGCCTGGACCAGTACGGAAGAATTCTCTATCGAATCTGCCAGACGTTCATAATGATAATCTTTGTCCGTCACCAGCCAGGACAGGCCAGGTACAGCTTCACGGTAGTCCTCATAATTTTCCAGCACTTCATCCCGATAGCGAGTGTCCTCACCCTCCGCGGCCTGCATACTGGCCGGATATATGATTGAAAACAGTAACGCGACTACCAGAACCCACACAACTCTTTTGTATTTTTTCACCTTGGCACCTCCCTACGGTTCCGGACTGGATTCCGGAAGAAGATCATCGAACTCCCACTCTTCCTTCTCCAGCAGCTCACTCAAAAATTCCGTCATTTCCACGCGGAGTGCCTCTCTCATGATTGTCTCCTTATCGTCAGAATCAGTCGTAACCTCCACAAGGACAGAATCTCCCTCTTCTTTTTTTAAAATCTTCATCAGTTCTTTATAAAACAGCCTGTTCTGTTTCTCCTCAGATTGATCCTTACCGGCAGCTCTTTCATATGCCTCCATCAGACATCTGCTATAGTCCGGCATCCTCACAGCTGCATAAACTGTCCCGCTGTCGCCATTCTTACTGACTGTAAGCTCTGTGATCTCCATTCTCTCTTCCGATATCAGCACATCCTCCAACCCCTCCGGGTTTTCCGGGTCAATACTGACTCCGCTGCCAAAGAATAAGTCAAAAGGCTTCAGCACCAGCAGCAGCACAGCGATCAGTATATATAGAAGAACCACTGCGAGCACCCATAACCTGTTCCTGCTCTTCATTCCTTCTCCTCCTGTTCATTCGGTATTCTTTTAGGGATTACTTTTAGCATATGGCAAAAACCACATACTCAAAGTAATCTCTCGCGGTGCTGTCAGGAACATCATCCGATCAGTACATGTTTCCCCTGAAATGCAAACCCGTAGCTTCGGATATTCTCTCCGGGAATTCCCCGGCTCACCAGCTGTGCCGCATACTGTTTTCTTTCAATCTGTCCCAGGGCTTCCTCCACGGTATCTTTCAACGTTTCCTCACCATCCGGATCATACACCTTAAATTCCAGTATGATTGCGTCGTCCGTCTGAGGATCCTTTGGTTCCAGCATAACATCATATCTTCCGAATCCGCTTTCCCTGTTGGATGTAATCACATACCGATTCTGCAGATCCACAATCAGACCCAGTACAAACCCATGATAGAAACGCTCCGGTTCTTCTCCGGAGGGACGTTTCCCGGTATCAAAATAGCTGAAGGTATTTAATGCAACACGGTTCATGTATGCATTCATCGCTTTCTTATCACCAACCAGCAGGGCCTTCACAAAATCATTATAATCTGCCCTGGAATCCTGAAACCATCCGCGCACCATATTGTAAAACATACGCTTCACCTCATAGTTGGTAAGCGTAAGTTCATATTCCGCTTCTTCCCCGTATTCCAGAAATTCTTCCCGTTCATAAGACAGAACCTTCAGATAAACACTTGCCAGGAGAAGGCTCCAGACCGCAGTCTCATCATTATCAAGCTGATTGTATACGATCTGCTCGTCAATAGATGTTCGCACAACTTTTCCCTGAAGCAAAGCTTCAAATTTTTCTTTGATCCCACGGTTTCCTTCCCGTAGAAGTTTTCCCACCAGGCTATTGGAACTGGTATTGGCCCAATAGGTGGAAAGTTTTCTTTTATCTAAAAAATTTAGAATGGACCATGGATTATAAATATCCTTATAATGGCCAAATACAAAACCATCATACCATTGTTTTACCCTCTCTCTTTGTCCCCCCAACTCATATTCATCCAGAGATCTAAACACTTCTTCTTCGGTAAAACCAAAACAAGTCTCATATTTATCTGATGTAGTGGTCACCACCTCCAGATTATTCAGATCATAAAAGATAGACTCCTTGCTTACTCTTGTAATCCCCGTCATAATAGCCCGTTCCAGCCAGGGATTCGTCTTAAATGCAGAATTAAACATACTTCTGGTAAATCCCACCAGTTCATCCCAGAAGCCATCCACATATGCCTCCTGCATCGGCGTGTCATATTCGTCCAGCAGGATGATTACTTTTTTTCCACAATAGCGGTACAGATATCCGGAAATCTGATAAATTGCAGCCGTCAGATCAGTATTGCTGACTTTATCTGCCAGAATTCGCTCATAGTAGGCTTTGTCTGCCTCTTCCAGTACTCCACTATCTTTCAAAAAAGAAAACTTGATATAGAGATTCCTTATAATCTGGCATAATCTTTCTCTGGTATCCGCATAATTTGTCTCTTTCACTCGTGCAAAAGACAGGCTGATCACCGGATATGTCCCCTGCAGCTTCCGATACTTTTCTTCCTCCCAGATAGAAAGGCCCTCGAAAAGATCTCTCCGCCCCGCATAATCAACTGAGAAAAACTCCTCTACCATACTCATATTTAAAGTCTTCCCAAAACGGCGCGGGCGGGTGATCAGTGTCACATCATCCCCGCTTTCCCACCATTCTTTTATAAAAGAAGTTTTATCAATATAAAAATATTGATTTTCTCTCACTTTATCAAAGCTCTGTATTCCGATTCCTACTGTTCTTGCCATAAATACCTCCTGCTGATAATACTGCAGATCTTCGTTATCCGGCTTTCCATTCCTAAATTCAAGTACGCCTTGGCGTACTTGCCGCGGTGTGGTCGAATGCGAAGCATTC